>QIJM01000074.1 GCA_003232445.1 Paraglaciecola arctica | reverse complement strand
ACAGCTGGGCTTTGCTTGCTGCAATGGAAGTACTGGTAAAAACGAAAAGCAATGCCAATACTAGACTAGTAACAACTCTTGCTAAATACTTGTGAGACATAGTGAATTCTCCAAATTAATGTGTTTAAGTAATTAGAAACTCTACATTAATTTCGACTATGGGATTAGCCGTCTTTTTCAGGAGACACTTTTCCATATTTGGAAATATCAACAAACCAACAGATTTAGAGGCACCAGACCACGGGCAGTAATATTAAACTGCTGCAATTAATCGTGCAAATTAGTAACTTAACTGGCATCCTCTGAGTCATTACTTCCTCCAAATAAGATGAAACACAAGCACTATGTCAAAGTGAATATTAATCTTATAAAATATTTAGTTTTTTAGGCCTAAATAGTGGACACCTGTCTAGGTGTGCAGGAAAAGTTACCCATGAACAAGCATGCAAAGCTTGTTTAAGTAAAGCGTAATTTTTCACCGGGGAAGCAACGATTTAATACTGATTACAATTTATTAACTTCCCATTCCTTTTTCCTAATATTTTTTCAATGATTTCTTTTCTAACTGAAGTCGAAAAACGGGTACGACAGATGAGATCTACAGTCAATTTTTCTCCTCCATAGTAATATCGAGACTTGTCTTTAATCAATCGTATCGTTTTTTTATGTTTTGGTACTGGCCAAACAACATACTTAGCAGTATTTATATCCAGGTCATCTATTCTATTACCGTTATAATATACATTATCGCTTGTTTTTAAATAATATTTATCACTATCAAGAAACTTAATATTCTTGCTTTGTAGCGCAAAATGGTTGCCACCGGCACACCCGGAGCGAACAGGGAATATGTATACATAATTTTTATCCTTATAATAAACACCAGATGAGCCAAGCTTCTCTAGAGACTCTAGGTCGATAATATTCCGTAAGCTATGTATTTTGTTGTGAACGTAAATTTCTTCTAAATAAGAATATTTTTCATAAGGGCCCCCATCATACTTCTCACTAAAGGGCGGATCATTTTCTATTCTAAAATAAAGTTCGCCCTTTTTATCTTTATATACGTTCTCTTTTGCTAAGTGATATGCAACTTTCTTCGGTAACTTATTCTTTTCAGACGAGCAGGAGCTTACAAACAAAAGTGCCAACCACAAACCCCAACTAATTAGAACTTTATTTTTCATGTAAGCGTTAGACCTCACTCATAGGTGTTCGGGATTAATTGTTTTTTATATTAATAAGCTGTAGAAAACTCCTTTAGAATCCGTTAAATTATTTGTGCAAACAATTAATTTTTGGAAAGAAAAGGAGTTCGCCATGGAAAAAGATACCATTCTCGATGTTCTTAAGCAAACATTTACGCAGGTGATTCCTGCTCAAGATAATCGCACCAAACTGCCTCACCTTGAGTTTGTCTCTGGCTTTATTTTTTGCTTCATCGGTGATACGAACGTTCGCAAGAATAAAGTGGCACGCCTGCTTTAATCTTCTGTCTGGGAAAATGGAATGGTTCTCGACAACCGCGACCTCAGTACATGATCGAAAGTGTTTCCCGAATGTCGATTGGTTAAAGGGAAAGCTCATCATTTTTGATTTAGGTTATTGGGACTATCGTCTCTTTAATGCGATCAATCTAGCGCAAGGATACTTTTATCCAGGGTAAAAGCGAATGCATTGATCACTATTAGTCAAGTAGTAAAAGGGATTGGAAGTCAGCTTGTGGGTAAAAAACTTTCTTCAGCATAATTCATGGGACACCCGCCTAATTTCAAATTAAAACCAGGCCCAGCAAGAAAAATCAGTGCCAATGTCAATTTTTGTTGAACGGGATTACTTATCTACTTACAATTAGCGGGTGTCCCCGAATTTCGTTATCGCCCGGCTCGCCGCCCTGATGCCTAAACCCAGAGTCAACCTTACCCGTTTCCATAGAGGTGATTGGGTGCTCAAATAACCTTAGACTTTTAAGGGTAGGGCCTTTATTCTCCTTATATAGCTATATAGCTCGAGCGATTGAATCCGAATTGATTGAACAATATTAAACTATTGGAGTAATAAATACTTGTTATGGTAAAAATTGAATTAAGGAAAATTGGATTTATTATCAGAGATGATCCAGAAAAAATGGAAATAATAATACCGAATGTAGGAAGATATTCCGCGAATCTTTTTTATGGAATCTATCTTGCACTGTGGATATTTGGAGGAATCAGTGAGATAGGGGCTTTTCTAAACACCGATAGTAAAGAGTCTATTTTGTCCATGACGGTTCTGTTGGGCGGTTGGACGTTGGTCGGTGGTGTTGTAATTATCTTTTGGCTATGGGAATCATGTGGAAGAGAAATAATCAGAATTGATGATTTCGAATTACAACATAAAAAGGATTTTATTCTTTTTTCTTATTCAAAAAAATATAATATTGCGCATGTTAAATGTTTGCGCGTGACCGCCTTGGATACTTCTGGACTTGGTGATAGTAGAAGAGTGCAATATTGGTTTAACGGTAGAAAAAAAACGGCGGAAGAACCCGATAGTGTAATCGCATTCGATTATGATCGTAATACTCCAAGTTTTGGGTCGGGTTTAGAAGTAGCAGAGGCAAAGCATATCATCGAAAAAATTAAAAGTAGATACAAAAACCTATAATAAATGGGCATATGTCTTGTTCCTTCGAGACACCGCCCGCAATCGTTTGGTGGCGGAGACGTTAGAGCAACGTTGCGATCAAGAGCTTGAAGCGATTCAAGAGCTAGAAAACTGTTTAGCAACAGGTAAATCAATCACGCTACCAATATCAAGCTGCGACAATTAAGTATACGGATTTAATAACTTAACTGGCATCATCTTATAATCATCTGTGTTTCGGGTCACGACAACAAGATTGTGTTCTATCGCAATAGCGGCGATTAACGCATCTACAACAGGCAATGGCATACCTTTATTTTCAGCTTCTCCCAGTAAGTTTCCCCACTCTAGCATTGTATCCACCCCTATCGACAATATGCGACCGGTGAATCGTCGCGGTAAAACATCATTTAGCCAAACTTGAAGTTTTGTTTTCTTTTTAGATTGCGGTAATTTAGTAATCCCTTTTTGTATTTCGCCCAAGGTTACAATACTCAGATATAGTCGATCCTCTTGCATTTGTGAAATCCACTCGACTACTTTAGGGCTTGCATCTGATTTCCTTATTTCAGATATTATATTCGTATCCAACAAATAGTTCATAAACTAACATTTCGCCCTTTACTCTTTGACCTCTCTAAATCAAGATCAACATCTGACATTGGCGAATTTCGCATAAAATCCACCAATGATCCTTTTTTTGTGATTAGCTTTTTATATTCTTTAACTGAAATAACCACAACAGATTCTTGCCCACGTACCGTTATTATTTGCGGACCCTTAGATTCAGCTAGCTTTACTAACTGACTAAACCTGTTTTTAGCATCCTGTAGTTGCCAACTCATAGAAAACCCCTGATCAAAATATATGACTAGTATAGTCTAAAAAATCTAGACTGGCTAGATTAGTTATAATGATTATAGAGTGCGACTGAATTTCAACCCATTGTTTTATATTTATTTTTTACTCGCTAACCCCCCCCTACTATACAAATACACCAAGCCTAATCGCTACAATCTCTACATCTATTATCGCCACATCCTACTCCTGCCAACTCGCGTCATCCAAAACACACTCTGCCGCCTGTTTCCAATATTTAGAAGTAAAAAGGTTAGCAATACAGAAACTAGTGTTCCATTCATGGGTCACCCGTATAATTTCGAATCAAACTAGACCCGGCAAAAAATCAATCACAATACCAATGTCAATTTTTGTTGAACGGGATTAATTTTCTACTTACAATTAGTGGGTGTCCCTCGATTATGAAGTTCAAACGTGGAAAGGAAATGAGGTCCTTGGAGTCTTATAATTTCTGGGCACTTTAGCTAAAAACTATTTATATAAGATTAAAATAATGTATGCATCAGATTTCAATATTATTGCAAAAATATTATTTTTTAGTAAGGCGCTATAAACTATACTTAGCCATGCTATAATATTGATTCTATTATTCGAATACACACACATATATTTAATTAATATTCCTTTTAATAGGAAGGACGTGATGATGAGTAGAAATAAGATAAAGCCTTTGTTACTTTCAACACTATTTTTGATCGGTACAATATTTGTTTCATCGCAACTTATTGCCAAACCTCCAGAAGGTCACGGCGCGCATGGTAAAATGAATATGCATGGGATGCATGGGATGCATGGGCGCTATCATCATGGCCACACATGGAAACGTTTAATGTCGAAGGACCAACATTCCAAATACTACAAGCTAAAACTTGACTATAAGAAGAAAAAACTATTGCTGAAAGCAGATATGAAAAAAAGTAAGTTACAGCTTATAATATTAGTCACATCCGCTTCTCCTGATAAATCTAAAATCAACAAGAATGTTGATGAGTTGCTCGCGCTTAAAAAGAAGATAATATTATCAAAAATTGATTTTAAAATAGCAGTTAGAAAAATTTTAACCAGTGAGCAACAGGTAATGTTTGATATGTATCTAATTAAGAAAGCATTTAAGGGCAAAAGACGACATTTTCATCACTAATAGCGGTTTGCTATGCGGCTTAACTTTTAAATGGTAATTCATGGGACACCCATATAATTTCAAATTAATCACAATGCCTATGTCAATCTTTGTTGAACGCGATTAATTTTCTACATACAATTAGCTGGTGTCCCTGGATTTTCTTTAGCGGGTGTTTCTAGATTTTTTGGTGTCCCTGGATTTTTCGGGTCAATGGATACCTAACGCCCGGCTGGACAAAGGCACAGTGGGAGCAGGTGAGGTCGACTCTGGGTTTGGGTACCAAATAAAATAGTGATACCACACACAGTGACAAAAACTTTTGTGGCCCATCGATCGAAATTAGTCGGCCTGGGCTATCGGATTATCGGTTCGATCTTCTAGGTGGGAAATTAAGACTTCCAACTTTTTATTTCCTTATATCGAAAACAACTGGTGACATGATCGTTGACCATCCCTATCGCCTGCATATACGCATAAATAATCGTTGAACCAATAAATTTAAATCCTTTTTTCTTTAAGTCCTTACTGATTAAATTCGATAGTTCGGTCGAAGACGGAATTTTTTTTAGTGACTTCCATTTATTCTGAATAGTCTTATTATCAACAAAACCCCAGATATATTCACTAAAACTGCCGTGTTCTTTCTGAACTTCGATAAAACATTTTGCATTGGTAATCGTCGCGTTAATTTTCAGTTTATTACGGACAATTTTAGCGTTATCTAACAGTTTTGCTATTCGTGTATCAGAATATCGTGCAATTTTTTTTACCTCAAAATTATCAAACGCTTTTCAATACCCTTCGCGTTTGTTTAATATTGTCGACCAACTCAAACCAGCTTGTGCTCCTTCCAGAATAAGAAACTCAAACAGCACCCTATCATCGTAGACAGGTACGCCCCACTCATGATCATGATATTCTTGTTCGAGAAAATTGTCTTTTACCCACTCACAACGTTTTGGTTTTTTTATTGATGCCATCAACTATTCAAATTCGCCAAGCGCGCCAAGCCTAATCGTTAAAATCTCTACATCGGTTATCGCGATATGCGGTCCCTGTCTGCAACCTGCCGGGGTTATCCAAAAGGTACCTGTCTCGCAACGCCTGCCGCCTGTTTCCACTACGCCTGCAACGACAAAAACATATTCGTTTGCGGGGTGGGTATGCGGCGGAATTACCGTTCCTTTTGACAATTTGGCCCGGTGTATCGAGCCTTCGGGTACAGGCTCAGCCAAGGGCACGAAATTTACACCATTCATTTCGCCGAATGGCTTCCAGTCACAAGTTGCCATATCGTTAAACGTTTGCTTAGCTTGCTGAATCATTATTCTTCTCCTAAATAGGCTGCTTATGATATAGTAACCTTAGGTGACCATATAAGCAATGCCCGGGAGTCAATAGATATTATGAGTGAAAATTCGTTATCCCAATTAAACCACCGAAGAGAGAACAACTTACGGCAGCGCTTGCTTCGTACATCACGCATTATCAATACCGCGATTGTAGCCGGACTGCACCGCAGTGGCTTTACACAACTGAGCTCAACCCACACCGCTCTCTTGTCTAACCTTGACCTCGATGGAAACGGCCTGACCCTTGTTGCTCAACGTGCCGGCATAAGCAAACAGGCAATGGGTCGACTGGCAGACGAACTGGTTAGGTTGAAATACATAAAAAGAACACGCAGTAAAACTGACAGGCGTGCAGTAAAACTTGAATTCACGGCAACGGGGCTAGATTTAATGAAACAGAGTTTTGCCATCATGGACGACATCGAAAAACGCTGTTCACAGCGTATTGGCAAACAGCGTTTGCATACCTTGCTTACGTCATTACGCGATATTGTAAACGAGTTTGAGGACGCAATAGACTAGTGGTCAGCCCAATTAATCTTTTCACTTAGTTAATTGAACCCGTAGCCCGGACTTCGCGCAGCGAACGCCGGGGGAACGAATAGGATCGCAATAACTAAGCCGGATGTGTCAAAGGGGTTGCAGGGTTTTGCTTGAATCTAAGAGCGTTATATTTTCCCCGGCGTTCGCTGCGCGAAGTCCGGGCTACGGATATACAGGCTTTGTGTGAAAAATTAATTTGGCGGAGCACTAGACACCATCCTGATCAAATCCCGGTAAATGCTCGGTCGCCTTCATCGTCACTAGCTCTTCGGCACTACACGGATGAATGGCCATGGTATTATCAAAATCACGCTTGTGAGCACCCATTTTTAATGCCACCGCAAATCCTTGTAACATTTCATCAGCACCGTCGCCGATAATATGGATACCCACAATTTTCTCCTCGTTACCGACACAAATCAATTTCATCGCCGCTGTACTCGCATGCGCAGACAACGCATACCGCATCGGGGTAAACTGACTTTTATAAATTCGTACATCTTGACCATACTGCTCAATCGCTTCGTTCTCGTTTAAACCGACTGTGCCAATAGGCGGGTGGGTAAACACCACGCTGGGAATGTTTTCATAGTCAGTTTTACTATGTGTTTTATCATTAAACAGACGCGCTGCCAGTTTTCGGCCGGCATTAATGGCCACCGGGGTCAAAGATTTTTTTCCAGTAACATCACCGATCGCATAAATTCCGGGGACATTGGTATTTTCATAGTCGTCAACACCAACAAAGCCACCTGAAAATGTTTCTACACCCGCCTGGTCTAAATTCATTGACAAGGTATTCGGCGTTCGCCCTACCGCCCAAATAACGCAATCAAACGGCGTTGCAATTTTTCCTTGTCCGGTCTCCAATCTAACCCCTTCCAAGTTTTTTGATAGGGCGACAACAGATTGCGAGAATTTCATATCGATTCCCTGTTTTTGCATCTCCAACGTCAATATCTCGCTGATCATAGGATCGAAATGGGACAGCAACCTCTCCCCTCGTACAATCAATGAAACTTCACTTCCCAACGCAGCGAGTACACCAGCCAGTTCGACAGCGATATAACCTCCACCGATAATCGCAACACGCTCGGGTTGTTGATTGAGGTTAAAAAAATCATCCGACGTCAAGCCTAACTCAGCGCCCGGCTAACTCAGCGCCCGGAATATCCGCGCGCTTGGGATGCCCGCCAGTGGCGATCACAATATGGTCTGCGCTGTATTGCTCACCATCGACACTAATCGTATTGGCATTAACAAACGTTGCCGACCCGTTAATTCGGCTTATGCCATTATCACTGACATAACTATCCCAATATTGGTTAATCTTAGCGATATACTGTTCGCGAGCCACAACCAACTTTTGCCATTGGGTTTTACCACGCTTGACAGGTACCCCAAAATCCGTAGCATCGTCTACTGCATAAGCAAGATTAGCCGCAATCCACATGATCTTTTTGGGAACGCATCCATTATTAACACAGGTACCACCCATTGGTGATGGTTCAATTATCGCAACGCGTTTACCAAGCTGTGCTGCCGTTTCAGCGACAGCGAGACCACCGCTACCGCCGCCAATCGCAATCAAATCAAAGTAATTATTCATTTAACTTCCTATAATTAAACTGTAGCTCAGGCTGCTTCGCCCGAT
>QIJM01000187.1 GCA_003232445.1 Paraglaciecola arctica | reverse complement strand
CCCACTGATAATCATCAGGATCATCTTCTACATCCTGCTTGAGTTTATCCATATCCAGTTTAGTTGCCGGTTTTTGCCGAGTGGTACAAGGGATTATGTTGTCATGCCCGCGAAATAAGCTTCTTAAGCTGATGGCGAAGTGCTCACTCGTTTTTTCAAATGTGAGTTTATATATTTCTTTATAAGCCAAAACGTGTTGGCGGAAATCGATGCTATATGTCATATTATAATGATTTAGCTATAGATGATAAACGCAAACTTTTAAATGATATTTCCATACCTACAACATTTGTTATCTTGAGGTTGGCCATGTCATTGATATTTTAGCACCGCCATCGCTAATATTATTGACTGATAACTTGCCCTGATGATTACGTGCAATCTCCGCACAAAGTGAAAGACCAATGCCAGAACCGTGAATTTTGGTCGTATAAAAAGGCGTTAATACATTGTCTAAGTTCGCAAAACCGGGGCCATTATCGGTAATTTCAACGACCTGCTCTTTTTTGACCGAATATATTTTGATGTTTACCTGACAGTTTGACTCTGTACATGCCTCATGAGAATTTTTTAGTATGTTTATTAGTACTTGTGCTACTTGATTCGCATCGCCGTAGCATTGGTTATTACCTTGAAACTGCACTCGGCAGTTTTCACTTACCATAGCTTTAGCTTCCACCAGTACCTCTGAAAAATCAAACCACTTAGGTTGTGCAGGTGGCAATTGAGATAATTGGCTGTATTGCTCAATAAAGGTCATTAGACGGTCACTTCGCTGTCGAATGCGGCTCAATACTTTTCTTGTTTGCGCTTCATTTAACACCTCACTACATAATAAAGTATCAGTCATTGAGCTCATTGGAGTAAGTGAATTTCGTATTTCGTGGGCTAATACTCTAATTAAATTATTTTGAATGATACTTTGGTTTTCATTTAACAATTGTGAAATATCTATGGCAGTGAATAACCAATGCGCCTTGCTTTTGTGCGCGTATCGGATGGTTTGGCACTGCCATTTATCATCATAAATAGGATGGTGAAAATTACTGCCGTCTAAATGAAAACCTAAATCATCTGCACCTGTACCTATAAGCATGGGCTGCTGTAGTAACTCATTCATTGCATTATTGCGATAGGTTAATTGAAGGTGATGGTCAAATAGGCAAATTGGAACAGACCAAGCATCTAAAATATGACTGAGCAAAGCTTCTACTGTTTGATTTTTTATATTTCTTTCTGAATCTTTATTTGCGAGTACGCCAATTTCTCTTTGAAGCTCAAGCAGTAAATTGTCTTTATGCTGTTTTTTAAAACGCAGGTTTTGTTCTCCCTCTGTTAATACTTGCGTAAAGGTGGTGAGCTGCATAATGGAAAGGCACCAAAACTTATAACCCTTCCATGCCAACCATGCCAAAGGGTAGAATAGGAAGAATAGTAATGTAGCTATAGCTAATGTCTCCCACCCTACGCTCCAAGTGAACGCAGCAGTTAATGTTAAAATAATAATTATAACAATGGATAAACCACTAACTAGCCATTTTTCATGACTCATGCTTAATACCAAACTTCTCTAACCTTCGATAAAGTGCATTGCGGGAAATGTCTAATAGTTTTGCCGCTTCAATTACTTGACCTGAAGTAACTGACATCGTTTTTTCGATAAGTAAACGTTCAGCCTGCTCAAGCGGCTGCAATTTCATAGAACTTCGGTCAGTATCTGCATTATCTAACAGTAATTCTGGTGCTGATATTCTATGAGTTGTTGCTAACAATACCGTACGCTCAATGGCATGACTTAACTCCCGAATGTTTCCAGGCCAATTATGATGCTTCAGCTTATCAATAGCGCTTTGGTTAATGCTTAATTTGGTCTTGTGATACTTAGCGCAGAATTGAACGATAAAATTTTCTACTAAAGGCTGAATATCTTCTAAACGTTCACGTAGTGGTGGCATGGTTATTACGATTGTGTTTAAGCGATAAAGTAAATCTTGTCGAAACTCATTTTCTGCCACTAACTTATTTAAATCAGCATTGGTTGCGCTAATGAGTCTAACGTTGGTGGTTTGAGTTTGACTAGAGCCTAGCACTTCATATTGTCCTACTTCTAGAACTCGTAAAAGCTTGGGTTGCAACGCTAAGGGCAAAGAGCCAATTTCATCAAAAAACAAAGTACCTTGATTTGCTAACTGAAATCGCCCAACACGATTTTGTTTTGCATCGGTAAATGCCCCTTTTTGGTGACCGAAGATTTCACTTTCAAATAGGGCTTCAGGGATCGCTGCCATATTTACCGAAATAAAAGGCGATGATAGGCGATTTGATAACTGGTGAATCCGTTCGGCCAAAACTGACTTACCGGTGCCATTTTCTCCTAAAATAAGCACATTGGCATCAGTAGGCGCTATTTGCTTGATGAGTTGCTCGATATCAAGCATGCTTTTGGAATGACAAACCCAAGGTTTCGAGTCTCCTTGGGCAAATAGTTGTCGATAGCCTTGGTTCTCATCTTTAATACGGGAAAAACTAAGTTGCTGTTCAATACTGTTAAGTAGTTTTAACTTATTCCACGGTTTTTCAATAAAGTCACTGGCCCCTTGTTTTAAACCAACGACTGCAAGTTCAATTGAACCCCAAGCAGTCATTAAAATAACCGGAATATTATAAGATTTTAGCTGTGATAGAATATCAATACCTTCTCGTCCACTGGTGGTGTCTCGGCTGAAGTTCATATCTAACAAAATCAAATCTGGTTGCTGATGGCTCGCTTTAATCATTACACCTTTAGCATTGTGCGCTTCGATAACCTGATAACCTTCAGCCATCAATAATAACTCGAGTGCTAAGCGAATATCTTCATCATCATCAGCGACCAATATGGTTGCTTTTTTTGGGTTCAAGCAAATCTCCATGCTACTATTATAAGAAAGGCGATCAATGCATCGCCTTCTAATTCAACATACTATACTCAAATCACTAGGGTATAGACTTAAACCTATGTCACAAGAAGTGGTCAGAGATTATTCTTCACGTAATGCCTGCATTGGATCTGCTCTAATAACCTGCCATGCGGGCATAATGACCGAAAGAACAACAAGTGCAATTAAACCAATATCAAGTAGTGACATCGCAAGCCAGTTAAAACTGGGTAACATTTCCAATTGTTGCTCTAATTGTTGATAACTAAGTACCGAAACAATAAATCCTAACCCTAAACCGACTACTAACATCCATAGCGCGTCTTTCAATATAAATTGCACCAACTTCATTTGCTTGGCACCTGTTGCCATGCGCACGGCCAATTCATATTTACGATGGTTAGTTGTCATTTGTGTTAAACCCACCACACCTATTGCCGCAAGAAATAAGGTTAAGCCTGTAATCACAATTACTATCCATAAACTTACTCGTTGATTTAAGGTTTGTTGGTGCCAAATGTCCTGCAACGCTCTAACTTGTACGTTTGCTAAACGAGGAAATTGGCGCTTAAGCTCAGCATCAATCATGTCTGCTGACATGGTTCTCCCTTCAGGTATCATCACTGTAAACTGTAAATTACTATCGGCACCAATACGATGAGAATATACAGCTGGCAAAACTAAGGGTTCTGTCACACCAGCCTGACTGATAGTATTGACCACTATACCTGTAACGATGTTTGGCGGATTTGTTTCACTGTTCTTTAATTGTATGGTTTTACCGATAATTTCATCATATTTTAAATCAGGAAACATCGACTTTGCCATGTTTTCATCAATAACAATGCGCTCTTCATCATTATTTATTTGCGATTGAGTCAAATTAGCACCCGCCAATATTTCAATGTTAAAAGTACTGAAAAAATCACTACTCAAACTTCTGTTTTGGTAAATAACACGTGGACCATTATTTTCCTGATCTTGAAAAGCACTTACTCGCAGTTCGTCTGCAAGTGGTGCGAAGTCAGGAATTACCACATGACTATCCGGTACTTTACTTTCTATAAGTGCACTAACGTCGGCTAGTAAGGTTTTTACTTCACTGTCTTGATAATTATCCCAATCTCTTAGCTGTGTAATATATTCGTCATCATTAATGCTTATAGAAACGTTATAGCCATTGCTAATTTCGTAACCTAAATCTTGGTAAACGGACTGATAGCTTTGCACCGTTATCATCACCGTTGCTGTGAGTAACACAGAAGCGATAGACAATTGCACTATCATAAGCACACGGCCTAGATACTGGTTGCTTTGCGCTCGTATACCTTTACCACTGCTGTTTAGGTTGTTTGCTAAGGCTTTTTTATCTATATCGACTAAGGCTAGGGCACTAAATAAAACATTAAGTATGAAGATGATGGCAACAGAGGCAATTATGGTTAAGGTGTTAATATTAATAGAATCGATCATAGGCATACTGTCGCCGGCAATTAATGGTAGGCTTTTTAAGGTCCAACCTGCCACCAGTAAACCGGTGATGGCGGCCAATAAAAAGCTTGCTAAATTCTCCAGTAGCACTAAGGTTTTTACTTTCAATAAACTGGCACCCAAACTGATTTGAATGGCAAACTCTTTAGTACGCCCTTGATAGTGGGCGATAAATAGATTCAGTAGATTTAACGTCGCCATTAATAGCAAGCCAATAACGGCGACAAATAAAGCGATAATTAAATTTTCAGTATCACCTAACATATTGCTGCGATAGCTTTGTGCAATCACTTCTTTATCGGTATTGGAAAGAAAATCCAAAAACATTTGGAGATCATCACTTTCAACATTCTGCGTAACGTAATCAACTAGCCATTCATCAGTTTGTTCTAATGTTGGCAGCTTTACTTGGCCATTAGGGGTTTTAACGATTAAATAGTCAATATCGTTAGCGACATTACCCACATTATCCGCTTGTACTTTTACTTCACTTAAGTCTTTTATAAACCACACTTGCTGGTTTAAAAGCTCTTGATTACTGTTAATTGCCATAACATCTTCAATAACACCAGCGATGAAGTAGTCTTGGTTATTGGCATTTAATTGTTTACCCACTACAGATTTAATACCACCGTAGGCTGATTGCCATAATGATTCGGAAATCCACACATATTTAGCAGGTGATGCCATAGAAACGTCATCTCCTAACAAAAGTTTTGCGCCTAGAATGTCTAGTATATTATTTGAAGCGGTATAACTTGTTGTTGAGTAAATAGTGTCATCAATTGCAATATCTTGATTATTAGGTGAAATACCTGCCCATTCTCCTATATCGGCAAAACGTTCACCAAAAGAAGCCAAACGACTCATGTTCCAATATGAAACACTTAACGTATCTGACATTTTGATTCTGTACTCAAACGTTTTTAAGGAGTCTTCATTTTTTACCCCTTCTAATGGTTGGTATAAAAGGGTTGAGGAAATGGCAATAACACTTAAAACTGCTCCCAACGTTAACCCCAATGTTAAAATTAGCGGGATGCTTAATCTAGGTAGCGAGAACACTCTTGCTACACCACTTAAAAGAGCTTTTCTTATTAAACTCATTCGACCCCCTTTAGCATTTGCTCAACAACAATTTGCCCATCCAATAACTGAACCTGTCGATTAGCACAACGTGAATAACGGGTGTCGTGCGTTACCATTACAATTGTTGAGCCTTCCTTGTTAAGTTGCTCAAGTAATGCCATTACCTGATCACCATTTTTGCTGTCTAGGTTTCCAGTTGGTTCATCAACCAAAATTAGATCAGGCTTCCCCACCAAAGCACGTGCAATGGCAATGCGTTGCTGCTGTCCACCAGATAGTTGATTAGGGCGATAGTTTTGACGATGCAACATATCTACTTGTGTTAAAACTTGTTCTACACGTTGCTTTATCTCACCTTCATTAGTGCCTCGATGTTCAAGTGGTAAGGCAACATTTTCAAACACGGAAAGGCTATCAATCAGATTAAAAGACTGGAAAACATAACCAATATGCTCGTTGCGAATGAGAGTACGTTGGTCAACTTTAAGCCCAAAGGTATTAATGTTTGCTAGCAGATATTCACCCTCGCTTGCAGAGTCCATCAACCCCATAATGGAGAGAAGAGTAGACTTACCACAACCCGAAGGACCTGTTATAGCTACAAACTCACCCTCTTTAATTTCTAACGAGATACCTTGCAGTGCATGAGTTTCTAATTGTTGGCCATCATAGCGTTTATGTATGTTGTTCATTTTAACGACTTCTTTCATGATAATATCCTTTTTCTGTTTTATTCGGTAAGTGTTACTTGTTTGAATTTGCTAAATTTACTGGTGTCAGAGCTAACTATTTCATCCCCTCTAGCCAACCCTTGGGTAATGATTAAATTACCTTGAGACAACTCACCAAAACTAATTTCTCGTTGTTCTAAAGAATCGGCATCTGTGCGAATAAATATTGACTGCTTGCTGCGCGGTCGCAAACCTGCAACTTGTTGAATATATAAAGCGTCAGGTTGATGTTTTACAAAAACCTGTGCTGAGATGGCTAAGGAAGGCCGGGCATTTGAGGTTAATTCGCCATCAAGTAACGCTTCAGCTAAAACAGAACCATTCGTTACTACACTTTCAATGCGAGAAATGTGTCCACTGATTATGCCTTTTTGGGTATTGATATTAACCTTGGCATTAATATCAATTTGATCAGCTTGATGTTGCGGTATACGAATAAGCGCGATTAATTCTTCATCGCTACCTACTTTTGCAATAGATTCACCTAACTGGACACTTTGTCCCAGTTCAACTTCTAAGGTTTGCAATGAACCAGTAATGCCTGCTTTTACATGCATGTTTTCAAATTGTTTCTGTAACAAGGCAACTTGTGATTCTTGCTGAGTAATCGTGATATCACGCTGCGTTAACTGGTATCTCTGCATTTCTATGAATTGTTTAAACTTTTCTTTTTCGAAGACTAAACGACTCGACTCTTGCTTTACCGCTAATTTTGCTCGCTGCAATTCAATTTTTGATGCGACACCCAAGCCCATTAAATCCTCGTTTACCGATAGTTCAAGTTGTGCTTTTTCAATTTCGGCTTCAATATCCGCAATACGACCTTGATAATTTAATAACTCGCTTTGTTGTTCATATTTATAAGCTTCACGCCGCGCTTGCTGCTGTGCTAATTCGCCAAGAGCTTCACTAACTTCTTGCTCTAGTTTTGGATTAAACAAATGCACAATAACCGTCTCAGGTGCTACTTTTGTGCCAGGACGTACCAATATTTCTGAAACTGTTCCTAATGCTGGCGCGGTTAACAAACGCTCTTTGGCTGAAATTAGTTCACCATAGGCACCACTATATATATCTATAGCACCTTGCTGAACTGTCTGAAAACTCAAACTTGCCGCGGAAACGGATTTCGTTGATTTACTCGACACTACATATATTGAATAACCTGATAGCAAAATAAACAAAGACGTTATTGTCCATTTTCCCCATGGTTTTCGCTGAGTTAACTCAATTTTCACAAAAAATCACTTACTTCAAATAATTACATTTAGTACATTTAGTAGATAAGGAAGTATCGTGCCAAAACTTATAATTCTTTTAAATCAATTGGTTAGGCTTTTTGGTAACTGGAAAAGGAGGTGTGGCGTTCGATTTCATAACAATGATGTTCGAAAATGGAGAAGATGAACAACTAGCCGTTAAATTTAACCCGCTAAGCGGGTTAAATTTATTGTAAGCACGTTCACAGAGTTTCTTAATAGCATGACCACAAATATCTTCGTGGCGAGTATCCATTTCAACGAGTAGTTTGA
>QIJM01000104.1 GCA_003232445.1 Paraglaciecola arctica | reverse complement strand
ACAATCCTCCAGCAAGCTCTTCGGAAACAACTCGTGCAGCGACAACCAGGCTAAGGCTGATCATACAAATTGAACCGATAAAAAATACAAGGAAGAGTAGTAAATAAGAACCGTGCATAGTGTAATCAATTATCAATGCGCTGAGTAAAAGTATAATGGCAGTAACACCAAGCATTAATAATAAACGAGAGGCCATTTGAGCAAGTAAAAATTCAACAGGATTTAAAGGCGTTGCCTTTAAACGTTTTAAATAACCATTTTTTCGGTATCGTACGATAGCAAAACCTACACCAAACAAACAACCAAACATAATGTTAAACGAAAGTATGCCCGGTAGTACCCAATCAATATAGTCGATTTCTTTACCTTCAATAATTTGTTTTTTAAAATATTCTCCACCGCTTCCTCGTAAAATTCGCGCCAGTAAATAGCTGTCTGGAGAGCTTGAATTGATCCAGTAGATATTCTTACTATCCAGCTTTATCACCATATGGATTTGATGGTGCTTCAACTTGTCTAATGCCGTTGTCTGACTTTTAAAGGGTATCGTTTGAATATATTGCGTAGATAAAAATTCAATAGGTGTTTCATCGTTACCAATAACGCCAACTTTATAGAGCGTTTTGTTGTTATCGGAAAATATAACTGCAAAGCCAACAATCAAAACCAACGGCAGCAAAATGGTAGGGACCAATGCTGATTTATCTTTAAAAAATTCAATATTTCGAGCGTTGAACACAGCCAAAAATCGTTTCATGATTGTTGCCTCAATTACTTATCGGTGTTGTGAGGACGATGAATAGATCTTCCAATGACGATTCCCGTGTACGCAATTGCGATAGGGAAACATTTGCGCTGAATAGTGTGTTGAGCGTTTGGTGAGGGTCTTCGGTTTGAATATCAATCCAGTCATCATTTATTGTGTAACGGAGGTTAAGTGTTTTTGCTTTATCTGTACTTAGTGCTTTTTCAGGTAATTGAATAATTGTTTCACCAAAATAATGCTTTAATAACTCCTTCGGAGTTCCTTGTGCAATAATGTTACCTTTATCTATGATGGCTATTTCGTCACAGAGTTCGTAGGCCTCATCCATATAATGCGTAGTGATAACGATCGATTTATTACGTGTGCGTATTAGTTTGATTAAATTCCAAAAATTGTGTCGTGCTTGAGGATCCAGACCGGTAGTGGGCTCGTCAAAAAATAAAATTTCCGGATCGTTAACCAATGCTAATGCGAGTAATAAACGCTGGCGTTGACCACCGGATAAACTTTGATTATCCCTCTTGAGTAACGCTCTCAGGTCGCACAAATCAACCAGTTCATCCCAATTCATGGGGTTAGGGTATAGACTGTAGAACAGACGCAAGGTGTCTGCTACGGTTAAAAACTCTTGCAATGACGTTGTTTGAAACTGTATACCGACTTCTGTACGGAACTGCTTACCCAGCTTTTTTCCTTTATAAAGTATTTCACCAGTATTTCTATGGTGGTTGATTTTCCTGCGCCATTTGGTCCGAGTAGACCAAAACAAGTGCCCGTAGGAATTTTAAGACTGAGATCATTTAGGACATGAACGTCACCGTAATCTTTTACTAGATTGTTTATCTCAATAATTGATTGCATTTATAATCCTTATATAGCTATTGGTAAGTATTTTTACCGAGTATAAAATTAACAACCGACAATCATTTAACAAATAACTAATTTAGTGGTATCTAACTTTCTATCATCTACTGGTGATTAATTTAAAGAATTTACTTCTGTGAAAAAATGGTTGAATTAAACGTAGCTGTTGCCAATAAATTTAACGAGCTATCTAGTAATTTGTTTATAACAAACCTCATGGGTTTAAATAAAATTAAGAAAAAGAGTTGGGTAATCAATATCGCTACATACCCTTTAATAGAAGCCTAACAGAAATAACTGGAACATAGGTAGAGCATCAAACGAAATTAACTGTTGGGTTTGAGCAACTCCTCAACTTCGCCGGTGGATGATTTCATTGTCTATACCCATGGCGTTTGTTGTTAGGTGTTAGTACGTGCAGATGTGCGTGATAACACCTAAATCTATAACGCTACGGGTATAGTAAGCCTGCACCATTGTTGCAGTGTTATTTCTGTTGCAGATAAGTGCATTCTGAAGATGTTCATTAGTTGTCTTTACGAAGCACTGAGGGTGCCCCTTAAGTAGTGTCCTTCTTAACTTGTCAGTTTATGAAAAATAATTTTTTTCTCTTTCGCGTCGGAACGATCTAACTTGTTTGAGTCTCACCGTCAGAGACCTTCCGTAGGAGTAAAAAATACTCTGTTTGGAGTATTGTCAACGCATAAAAGGTTGAGCATGATATACCCATAGCGTTTGAGATATTAGTCTCGCCATTTATATCATGAAAGAATTAAAACTCTTCGCAAGAGAGTGACTAAATTTTGTCATTTTGGCTTTCCATTAAATAAATATAACGCACACTAACACTTAAAGTTTCAAATGCCATGGGCATAGTTTTTTTATATTTTTTTCGCCTCTTTAATTTAAGTTTTAATTGATATGACAAGTTTTCACATTCTTGAACGTTCAAAATCTGATCCAGTTTCTATATCAATTTGTTCGACGCCAAAAAAAGTCGAGCAGGTAGAATTGAGAAAATTATCGCGTCCTTGCCGTATAGTGCTTTATTCTCATGACACCATGGGATTAGGTCATATGCGTAGGAACTTAATCATTGCACAAACATTAGCAACCTCCCAGATTGAACCCACAATATTGATGATTGTAGGAGCAAAAGAAATCGGTAATTTTTCACTTCCTAAGAATGTGGACTGCCTTGTGTTGCCTTCATACCATAAAACTCGAGATGGGAATTATCAACCACGAAATTTAAAAGTAG
This sequence comes from Paraglaciecola arctica, assembly GCA_003232445.1. Lineage (GTDB taxonomy): Bacteria > Pseudomonadota > Gammaproteobacteria > Enterobacterales > Alteromonadaceae > Paraglaciecola > Paraglaciecola arctica_A. Next base: position 6,380 of record QIJM01000104.1, on the reverse strand, counting down.
AAAATCATGAATTACATGCTCTAAGGAAAAACACAATTGTCTCTGCCCTCCAGTCCTTTAAACCAGATGTTTTTATTGTTGATAATGTGCCTACTAGCGCCTTAGGTGAATTAACCCTTTCACTAAGCTATTTGAAAAAGCAGACGAAAACGCGATGTGTTCTTGGTTTAAGAGATATTCAGGATGAATCGTGCGTTTCTAAACGCCAATACTTTAGTGCCGAAAAAGCTTATCACGAATATTATGATTCGATTTGGATTTATGGCGACCCTTTAGTATACGACCTTGCTGTTGAAAGTAAATTTTCACCAGAAGTTATTAACAAGGTACATTATACAGGTTACTTTGACCAACGTTTCCGCATCGATTCCTCCAAGGAATTCCATATAAATTATGAGCTGAGTGAACTACTGAATTCCGAAAAAAAATTAGTCGTCTGCATGCTCGGCGGAGGTCAGGATGGTGACAAACTTGCGGAAGCTTTTGTTATGGCCGAATTACCAAAAAATCATCAGGGAGTTTTAGTCATGGGGCCTTATTTTCCTGCTGACGTTAGACATCGATTATTGAGTATGTGCTCTAAAAAAGAAAATATCCATATCTTTGATTTCATCAAAGAACCCATTTTATTAATTAGAAAATCGGATCGAGTTATTTCTATGGGTGGTTACAATAGTATTTGTGAAGTTCTTTCGTTAGAAAAAAAATCGCTAATCGTCCCTCGTGTTGAGCCTCGTAAAGAACAATGGGTTCGTGCTAAACGATTAGAGCAAATGGGTGTTGTGGACGTGCTCCACCCTAACGAAATTAGCTCTGAAAAAATTACCCAATGGTTGGCCAGTGACGGTCCGACAATAAGCGGTATTAGAAAAAAAATAAACTTAAATGGTTTGCATAAATTATCGGAGCTCATTAACTTGATTGCTCGCGCATAGATAATAAAAAATGACCAAGTTGGAGTATTTTGTATGAACAGTGACAATTCACCACGCATTGCTTACGTGATGAAAATGTACCCACGATTTTCAGAGACGTTTATCGTAAATGAAATATTATCGCATGAAAAATCAGACATCAATATTGATCTGTTCTCATTAAGAAAACCTGTTGACGGACGTTTTCATGAAATGTTATCGAGGGTAAAATCAACCGTCACTTATATTCCGGATAATACTTTGACTGGATAAAAATTTTGGAAACGACTGAAAAAAAGTGCCAAAGACTGCCCAGAGTTATGGAATATTCTAAGGGGAGCCCGATATGCCGATGCAAATGAAGTTACGCAATCCCTTATATTAGCAGATTAGCAGATAAAATTCGGGAGCGAAAAATAACACATTTACATGCACATTTTGCAACAACAGCCACTAGCGTGGCCCATTTAGCTGCATCAATAACCGGTATTTCATATTCATTTACTGCTCATGCAAAAGATATTTTTCATGCGGATGTTATAGAAAAAGACTTTTCTAAAAAACTTGAATTTTCGAAAATAGCCATCACTATTAGTGACTTTAACTACACTTATATAAAACAAAAATATGGGAAATCAGCTCGCCAATTACAGCGCGTTTATAATGGACTACCACTCAATGACTTTATTTATAAATCGCCTGAAAAAAGACTGAGGACTGTAATTTCTGTTAGCAGGCTGGTTACTAAAAAAGGCTTATCATTTTTAATTGATGCCTGTTTTATATTGCAGAAAAAAGGCGTTAAATTCCAGTGCAATATTATTGGTGATGGTCCATTAAAATCTCAGCTTCAAGCGCAAATATCCCACCATAATTTGGAAAAAACAGTGATAATGACCGGCCCAAAAACACAACAGGAAGTAAAACAGTTGGTACAAAATTCAGCGATATTTGCAGCACCCTGTATTGTTGCAGATGATGGCAACAGAGATGGATTACCTACTGTTTTATTAGAGGCAATGGCATTAGGAACCCCGTGCATATCAACAAAAGTAACTGGAATTCCTGAAATCATCAGAAATAATATCACCGGATTGTTAATTAATGAAAAAGATGCGGTACAACTTGCTACTGCAATTGAACGTTTATTTAATAATGAAGACCTAGGAATTGCATTGTCAAAAAATGCCAGAGATCTTATTGAGCATGAATTTGATATTGATAAAAACACCTCAAAACTACGCCGTATTATGATGATAGATAAAAATATCATTAAAACTCAGAAAGACAATCATTATCTTGACAATAAACCACAAGAACATTGTATATGAATATACTCTACATTTGTGCGGATCATGGAATACCCGTGCTTGGCAAAAAAGGAGCTTCAGTCCATGTGCGGGAAATGTCTAACGCATTTATTCGCGCTGGTCATTCGGTTATTATCGTAGCACCAATGGCGACCAAATCACTTTGGGAAAAATCTCAGGATACTCAGGCTGAATTTATTCCAATCCCTGTTAGTAAAAATGCAGTTAATTTGATTCGCACAATTAAAGCATACACCAATGCTTTAGATGTAGCTTCCTCTTTGTCGAGTGAAATACGTCGCATGGTTTACAATGAAGAACTTGAAGTAGACTTACTCCGACGATTCAAAAATTCACCGACTGACGTTATTTATGTTCGAGCATCATTGTATTCCACCGTCGGCGTCACATTGAAAAAAATATTAGGTATTCCGCTGATCGTTGAAATTAATTCTCCCTTACCTTTGGAGCAAAGTCTTTATCGATCAAGCGAAACAAATACACTGGCTTATGCTGCAGAACGTAAATTATTAACTCACGCTGACGCTATACTCTGTGTCTCCCAAGAGCTAAAAAACTATGTAGAGTCATTAGGTGTTCATGGCGATCGAGTTAGTGTTATTCCCAATGGTGTTAATCCACAGTTTTTTCGACCACGAAAAAACTGCAAAAAAATTCGAGAGAAATTAGGCTTAGATTCGGGTCCCATATTAGGCTTTGTTGGCGGCTTACGGCCTTGGCATGGTGTTGGTATATTGCCAGAGTTACTTGAGCGTATGAAAGCCTATCATTCCGATGTGAAATTACTCATCGTTGGTGAAGGCCCACTAAAGGAGCGCTTGTCAAACGAGTTCAGTGAAAAAAATTTAGGTAGCAATATTATATTTGCAGGCAATATCCCACATATAGACATACCAGATATGATTCATTTATTTGATATTGCGCTTGCGCCTTATGCACAACCCAAACATAATTTTTACTTTTCGCCATTAAAATTATTTGAGTACATGGCTTGCGCAGTACCTGTTGTGACAACACGGATTGGGCAAATATCAGAGGTCATTCAGCACAATGAAACAGGACTACTTTATGACCCAGAAGATATTGAAGCATTGACTTCGCATTGTCTCAATATTATTGAAAACCCCAAGTTGGCTCAATGGTTGGGAGTTAAAGCATCACAAAGGGTGAAAGAAAAATATACATGGGATCATAATGTGAAGCGTGTTATAGAAATTATAGAATCATTATGAATAGAGTTAAAGACCCCTTTAACAGTAAATTAGATCCGGCAATACCTACCGTTGTATTAGCATTGAACCCGGAGTATATGACGGAACAATTTCAAAATTTATCGACGGTTTGCCGAGTGGGTGAATCGTTACAAATTAAGTCCATTGAAGTGATTAGGCATAAGCCAGAGAAACGCTGTTTAATAGAATATACCTGCGAATTAAAAAGTGAAAAAAAGTCAAGAACGCTTGTTTTTTTAGGAAAAATAAGGACTAATCGTTCAGGAAAAAGAGACTACCGGTTGCAACAGTGTTTGTGGAGCGGTGGTTTTTCGCGTAGCCATACCAATATTGTTTCGGTAGCGCGCCCGATGGGCCGCCTTAAGTCGGTACATATGTGGTTGCAAAAAAAGGTGGTCGGAAAAAATTTAACAAACCTACTCTCGAAGCCTGAAAGCCTTAGTATTATGCCAACTATCGCATATGCCGCGCATAAAATTCATACCAGTGATTTACGCGTTGAGCGTCAACATACGTTGTTGGATGAATTAACAATCCTAAAAAATAATTTTCAACTTGTTAGTACTAATTTTCCTCATTTAGAAACAAGGCTTCATCATTTATTAAAGAAAGCTTGCTTTATTTCCAATGAATTACACGATCGAAAATTACGACCTATTCATAGAGATTTTTATTCAGATCAAATCATTGTTGCTCCGTCAAAAAACGTAATTTATGTCGTTGATTTTGACTTGTTTTGCATGGGAGACCCCGCTGTTGATATTGGTAATTTTATCGGCCATTTAACAGAATATGCGATTCGTATATGTGGCAATGAACAAGCATTACAAGACCATGAAGACGCACTATTAGCATCTTTTATTTCCTTCGCTGGAGATAAAGAATATTACCCTGTAAAGGTATATACACTGCTGACCTTAATGCGGCATATTTATCTCAGCACCTTATTTCCAGAACGACAAGCATTTATGATGGGAATTTTGAATCTTTGTGAACAAAGAATAGTGAGTTCTGACTATACGACTAACACCTCAGTAGTAAAAAAAAACTCCCAACGGGGAGTGTGAAGTGAAAGAAGTTAATGACCAAAGTCATAAGTCAGTAAAAAGTATTTTTTTTTCACAATTGAAGCAACACAAAGGCAGCATACTCATCGCTATGATCTGTATGTTGGGTTATATTGTAATGACATTATTAATCCCCTGGCCTGTAAAATTTATTTTCGACTATGTCTTGCTTGGCGATGTTACTGAGATAAATTTCTATTATTTTCCAAGCGATCAATATACGGCTATTTTAATTTTATCAGCTAGCGTTATTTTTATTGCGTTAATTCGTGGGTTATTTTCATATTATCAATCATGGGTTACTGCAAAATTGGGAAATAAAATAGTATTTAACCTGCGTTGCGCCTTATTTTCACATCTACAAAGTCTTCCTCTCAGCTTTCATCAACGATCACAAACCGGTGAAGTATTAACAAAGTTAACGACAGATACGGCAGCATTAAAGGATATTTTTTCTGAATCATTACTTACGATTCTCACTCAAGCCTTACTCATTATTGCAATGTTTGCGATCATGTTTATCATTAATTGGAAGCTAAGCCTGATTATATTGTTAACCTTCCCGGTTATTATTACCGTGCTTTATGTTATGTATGCTCGACTAAGAAAAACCGTACGAGAACAACGGCGTCAAGAAGGAAAGGTCGCGGCTCGTGTCAATGAAGTACTCAATGCGATACCATTAATTCAAGCCTATGCACGAGAAAGTTATGAAAGTAATCGCTTCAATAGAGAAAATGAAATCACAATGGAACAAAGCATTCATGCTGCCCGATTAGAAGCATTAACTGCTCGAACAGCTGAAGTTGTCACTGCCATTGGCACCGCATTGGTGATATTAATGGGCTCGATATACGCGCTGCAAAAATCAATATCACCCGGCGATGTCCTCGTCTTCGTTTCATATGTAAAAAACGTTTATAAACCTATTCGAAGCGTGGCAAAATTGACAACAAAATTTTCTAGCGGAACCGTTAGTATCGAGAGAATTTCACAAATACTGGATACCAAGCCTGATATTGTTGAGTCGGATGCTGCGATCAACGCACCAATATTTTCCGGCGCGCTCACCTTTTCTTCAGTTTCTTTTCAGTACGATTCAGTCGATCATAAAACGCTTAACAAGGTATCTTTTAACGTTCGTCCCGGACAAAAAGTGGCCTTAGTCGGTCCTTCAGGAGCAGGAAAATCAACCATAGCAAAGTTACTTTTGCGCCTAATAGAGCCTCAAGATGGTCATGTGTTGATTGACAATCTGGACATTAAAATTTTTTCCCGAAAATCTCTTCGGGAACAAATCGGAGTGGTTTTACAGAATCCAATTTTGTTCAATGCCAGTATCGCAGAAAACATCGGATATGGTCAGCTTGATGCGACCGATGAACAAATTAAGCAAGCTGCAAAACAAGCTCATGCAGATTCTTTTATTGAGACCTTTCCTAAGGGATATAAGACACGAGTTGGAGAACGTGGGTCAAAATTATCAGGCGGGCAACAACAGCGAATCTCCTTGGCAAGAGCATTAATTAAAAAACCCTCTATTCTCATTATGGACGAAGCCACATCCGCATTGGATGCAATTTCAGAAAGAGCCATACATAAAGCAATAGACCAAATTCAGCATGATAAAACGATTTTGATGATTGCTCACAATTTACATTTAGTAGAATGTTTTGATTTAATTCTTCTGCTGGAAAAAGGTGAAATTGTGGAGCAAGGCAACCATCATGAGCTCATGAACTCCGACCGGGTGCTACCGCTCAATAATGTCTTCACTGTCCCACAACAGGCACACCCGAAAAGTTGATTTTATCCCAAAACTGATTCCAGCGCCCT
>QIJM01000687.1 GCA_003232445.1 Paraglaciecola arctica | reverse complement strand
CCAATCTAAGTCTCGCAGCGCAGGCAGAAATGAATTTGCTAAAGACGCGCAAATATCCTTGTTTTTTGAAGGCGAATTAGATGGTGAAATATTTAAAGATATGCGTCTTATAGAACTGGTAAAAGTTGATAAAGACTGGAAAGTAGATAAAGTCAGTTTGGATTAGAACCCCACTGCCACGCCTTCCCGTCGAGGATCTGCCCCACCAATTAGCGCACCATCGATTAGTTGAATACCATGTAGGCCACTGTTTAACTCTCTGATTTGTACCTTGTGACCCATTATTGTACGATTACACTTATAACTGGTGCTAGTACGTCAATCAAACAAGTGAAAATCCAAATTGCACCGCAAAATATAATTGATTCATTAGACATTGGTTTCTACAAAATTGACTCCATAGTAGTATATCAAAACTTGGAAGGTTGATTTCATTTCCCCAAGAAACAAGCATGTATGACATCGTTTTTTTATAATACTCAGATAAAAGCTGGGATCCACTAACAAATGGTTATGACAAAAGACTACTCAATACGGACCAAGCTAGCGTTATTGCAGTTGGCAAAAGAGATGAATGTAACTAAAGCATGCGAAGTCATGGGTTATAGTCGTGATAGTTACTATCGTTTCAAAAAACTATATGAAACCGGTGGGGAATTGGCACTTAAAGATCTAGATCGCCGAAAGCCAATGCTCAAAAATCGAGTTACTGAAAATATTGAGAAACAAGTCGTAGAATTGGCCCTTGATTATCCAAACTATGGTCAGGAGAAAGTGGCAAAACTATTAAATGCTAGGGACATGAGCATTTCAGCAAGTGGTGTAAGAGCCATATGGAAGCGCCATGATCTTGAATCAACGGGAAAGCGCCTAAAAGCATTGCATGCCAAGGTTGAGCAAGAAAAAATCAGTTTAACTGATGCGCAAAAGGAAAGTATTGAACGACTGCATCAAATCAAACAAAATAAAGGCGAAGTTGATGCCTCCTACCCTGGTCATTTAGGCGTACACGATACGCTATTCATAGGAGAACTTCCCAATATTGGCACTATCTACCAACAAACATTCATTGACGCGTATAGCAAAATAGCTATTGTCCATTTAGATTTAGATAAAAACGATGGCAACACTGTAAACATGTTAGAGAACCATATTTTACCCTGGCATCAGTCTAATGATTTAAAACTGGAACAAATGCTTACTGACCGTGGGCCAGAGTTTTATGGTGCGGCGAAACAAGCAAATAATTATCAAATTTCTCTTGATCAACATAATATTCAACATATTAAAATGAGAGCATACAACGGCTCTGAGGTAAATGGTATTTGTGCCCGATTTCATGCGCTGCAAAAAAGCAACTTTTACGATATAGTTTTACGTAATCAACGCTTCGAATCACTCGCTACGTTAGAAGAAGTATTGCAAGAATGGATGGTAAACCAAAACAATAATGTTCCGCAGCAGGAACGTTATTGTTTTGGCAAAACGCCAATGACAACATTTAACGATAGTCTACATTTAGCGCCCTCGCGCATATACTCCAATAGTCATTCTTAGAGCTTAGAAAGCAAACAGATGTGTAAACGGATAGTAAAACCACCTGTATTCCGTTGCAGTGAGTTCATAGGCTTATGTCAACTAGAGGTTAAATGAAACACCAATAAATGTGTAGGGTTCATCGCTGCATGCCTTGCCCGCCTCCTCAGAAAAAACGAACATTCCTGCTTTGCCTCCAATAACCGCAGGAGTAACACTTTCTGGTCGGCAAAGTTCGCTAAAACCATTTAACTCGAGTTGCTGCAATTTGCCATCATCTTTATATAACCATAGCGAATAATCGTCAGCCTTCTGGACTGGCCCACCGATAATAACATATCCATTTAGTGCCTTGATGTATTCAAGCCCTCTTATTCCGTGACCTTTTAAATCCAGCTTGATAATTTCAAATTTAGGGGTAGCACTGAATGGTTTATTGATTTTAGCAAGAAGCGCGTCACCTTCACGCAATGAAAAAGAAGAGTCAAACGCTGGCAAACCAAATTTTGGCGCGCATAGTGGCGACCTTAGCCCTAAAATCACACTTTCTTTTTGTTCAGGCACATAACTAAGTCCTTCTACGTTCAACCCCCCTCTTTTACCAAATACATTTGAAACTCGAGGAAACCAACCTGGATAGGAACAGGCTTCACCCAAAGACTTCATCAATTTATTACGAATGTCGACACTGCGTTCCCAGTGGACCCTGTTGTCACCATCATTTATCACAAATTCAACAAGTAAACGGTAGCCTGGACTTTCTTCATCCACAACACTCATACTGGAGGTAGTAATATAAGTACCGTTGTAGAATGTGGCGCCTTCAATATCGCGTTGCATCACACTTTGGTTTATCAAAATACTTGGAGCCCATTTATTTACATTATCTAACGTAATGTCAGAATCAGGAAAAATTCGCACCCCAGAAAATTGAGAATTATTACCACCATCGTAAGCCAGCATTAGACTCTTGCCATTCCAAGCCGATCCGCTGACATCTTGCCTTGCGAGGTTATCCTGAATATAAAATTTTGGCGTTTTCCCATAAATATATTCTGCAAAAATACTATTATGTTTTGAACCATAAGTTGGCATTATATAAAGAGTTAAACTCAGGAATAGAAACGCAAGATTGTTTTTTCTAAATGTCATTGACATTTCCCACATTACATAACTTGTTGTTGAAACAAATTTTTCACTACAAAAAGTGTGAAGATACATACTATTGTAGAAATAATTGGGGTTGAAATCCAGCCGACAGCAATTCTGCCCGCCACCTCCCATTGTATGGGGTGTTTTTTATATAGTCCTATTCCAATTAATGCTCCAATTACAGCTTGTGAACTTGAAACAGGCACCAGAGGAAAAGAAGGTAACCCTGCTCCTACTAGCACTTCCTTAAGTCCCTGAGAGGCGAACAAAAAGAGCACAATAGAATGAGCCATAACGACAACAAAAGCCAATACTGGAGTCATGGTTATTATGCCATTACCTACGGTCATCATAACACGTTTCGAATAGGTAAAAACGCCGACACCTATAGCGATACCGCCTAACAAGAACAGTTGCATAGTGCCTGAAAATTCATAACCAAAAACACTGAATTCTGTAAACGGGGATTGTGGTACAAAAACACCCATAACATTTGCAATGTTATTAGCGCCTAAGCTATATGATCCAAACGCTCCAGCCACCAGTAAACCAATTCGTGTGTATCCATCCAATTGAAATAAACCAAGTTTGACATTATGAAGGATAAATTGAACAAACCGGTATAGTAGAACAGCCATAACCGCAGATAATATTGGACACAAAAACCAGGTAAAGATAATTTTTGTTAGTACAGCTGGATCAGTTTGCGTGTTTGAAAAAAAATTCCAGCCGATAATCGCACCGACGATCGCTTGACTTGTTGAAACGGGTATCGAAGCTCTGGTCATCCAGTAAACTGTTATTGCCGCAGAGAACGCTACGGTAAATGCTCCACCCAATGCAGTAATACTTCCTAATTTCCCCAAGGTGTCTGATGCCCCAGCGCCGCTGACAACAGCCCCCAACGTTACCATTACGGCGCAAATCCATGCTGCTGTAACAAAGCGAACCATACCTGTACCAACAGCCGTACCAAACACATTTGCAGCATCATTGGCGCCTAAAGACCAACCTAACATCAACCCACTAGAGAGGAAAATAATAGTGATAAGTTCCATATATCCCTCCTTTATATTGCGCGTTTTAGTGTATAAACTACGATTTTATCTACAGTATCTTCGGCTAGGTTGGCTAATTCATCAATTCTGTCAATGAAGTAGCGGGTTTGAACTTTTTCAACTAATTTCATATCTGAATCAAAAATCATCATCTTTAACGCAGTACAAGCTTTATCTGCTTCACTCTCAAAAAATATGGTTTTTTCGCTGTATTCTCTTACTCGTTCCAAATCACTAAAGAAGCTGCGAACACACAAAACCATAGCATCAACCGCCGCTGTAACCTGTTCTAAAAACATTTGTAACGCAGGTTCAAAGTCCTGTTTAAATATTGGTTGTTCGATCTTGATATGGATCCCCATTTCTTCATGTAAATTGATAATTTTATCCAGGTGTTCCAATAACGTCATAACGTCAGAACGCAAATCCGGGATCAAGGTTTTCTGATACAGCATGGTTTCAATTTCACGCTTTAAATTATCTGCTTCACTTTCGTTGACGCTCAAATCATGAAGTGTCGATATAGCCTGTTTGGAACGGGGGCCATATTTATAAAAATTTGCCCATAAAAGATTAAAAATCAACTGACTCTTCGTCAATTTATCAAGATACAGCTGAATTTTTGATTCAGTTTGCTCACTATTTGATAACAAAGAAATTCTTTTTTTTAAACCAAACATGCTGGGACTCCACAATGAAAAAGGAAATAATAAAGCGCACCATATTGTACTATAAACTCAAAACTAATTCATGCTAATAAGCCACCTTCAACTAAAAAATCTCTTTAAAGCCACTATAATTAAATAAGTTATGCTTACAATTAAAATCACTTAACTGATTTTAGTTTTAGCTTATCTTACAGTGATAAAATAGCGATGTGATTTTTCAAATCGCCAGAATAGCAATTTCAAGAAGTTAACGAGTTGACTCTGTAGGGGATCTATATCAGTTAACTAATACGAATGTTTCAATACAGCCATTTTTTTGCACATTAACCTGTCAAGGGTTGACTACATACAATGTTTTTTGTATCCAATCAAAAACAAAAAACTGAAACTAACTTATCGATTAGAAATTAGTTACCATAGGTTTATTCATAACCCATCAAAATAATATGTTCAATCTACCTATTCAGACAAAATACAGCCGAGCTCCTCTGTTAATAATATTCTTCAGTATTATCTTGACCCTAACAGAGCCCATAAGCAGTAGTTTGTTCGCTTATGACAGAAATCAGCTTAATAATTTTCAGTGGTGGCGATTGATAACCGGACATTTCCTGCACACCAACACCACACACCTATTGTTAAACACCGCAGGCTTAGCCTTATTATGGGCATTGCACGGCCACTACTACAAAATGCCCCGTTATTTGATGCAATTTTTTGCGTTGTGTTTGGGAACAGCTATTGGCTTATATTTATTCGCCGAGCAGATGCAATGGTATGTAGGGTTGTCTGGAGTACTTCATGGTTTATTTGTTATTGGCGCTTATTTTGATATACGAAATAAATTTAAAACCGGATGGCTGATGTTAATTGGCGTTTGGCTTAAGGTTGTACATGAACAAATCTATGGTGCTAGTGAGGGTGTAGCAGAGTTGATAGCAGCCAACGTGGCAATTGACGCCCACTTATTTGGCACAATCACTGGCAGCATCATAATTTTGTACTATTTTGTACTAAATAAAATTCAAAACCAAAAGGAAACGTCATAACTAAACCTATCGAAGCGAGTGGCCAGTGTTTATGTAAAAAATCACTGTCAATGCCTGTTCCTTTCTAGATTAATTTTTTTTGTCGAAAGATCGGATTTTGGAACAGGCATTTAGTTCCATTTTCTTAAACAGGATCCAGATTAATTACATTTAATTTTTTTTTCGCCAATATGGTAGATATTATTCACCGTCACATAAACGCTCGAAATAATAGCCGAGCCTGGCATAGTAATAACTGAAAGCATTTCGTCTTGCCATGCATAAAAAGAGGTGTCACCGTCAAGTAAGTTGACAACTTTTAAGTATTTTTTGTCTGTAGATAGAGCGCATTCAACATTCTGATTTATCGAGCTTTGAGGGACAACTACACAACTTGAAAGCATCGCTATTATCAATACTAATATGTACTTAACATTTATATTCATTTTCATCCTTAAACAGTTTTGCGCAAGCAAAATACGTCACGCTTTTACACGTGACATACCCGTGCATTATTCTATAAATTGATTTCAAACAATTTATAGATCCTGCGATATTCGTCCAACCATGAACTGGGTTGCACAAAACCGTGTGATTCCACTGGATAAATTGCCGTTTCGAAATCTTGTTTTTCTAGTTCAATTAAACGCTGAACCAGTCTCACCACATCCACAAAAAACACGTTACTGTCTATCATGGGCGCGTTGATCAGTAATGGTTTTTCTAATCCCTCAGCAAAATAAATAGGTGAGCTTCTTTCATAGGCAATGGGATCAACATCAGGCGTATTCAGTATATTTGAAGTGTAACCGTGATTGTAGTGCGCCCAGTCGCTGACAGGTCTTAATGCTGCCCCAGCTTGGAATAAATCAGGGGAATTGAATAATGCCATAAAGGTCATAAAGCCCCCGTAAGAACCACCATAAGTCCCTACCCTTTTTGCATCCACATCAAGGTTTTCAACCAACCAGTCAACGCCGTCTTCTAGGTCTTGAATTTCTGGCGTGCCCATTTGCCGATAAATAGCCGTACGCCAATCTCTGCCATAACCGGCAGATGCACGATAATCCATATCAAGTACCACATAACCTTGTTGTACTAATAAATTGTGAAACATAAATTCTCTAAAATATCCAGACCAACCTAAATGAGAATTTTGTAGATAACCCGCGCCATGGTTAAACACCACCGCTTTGTATTTTTGACCAGGTTGCATATCTCGGGGTGTATAAACGCGCGAATATATCGGTTGTTGTGTATGTGAAGATTTAATCGGAACTATATCAGGGGCAAGCCAATTGATATCTAGAAATGCCTGACTAGTCGTTTGAGTAAGCTGTATCGCTGACTGGTTGGCAACCGATTGTAAATATAACTCTGGTGGACGAACTAAGCTGGAATGTGTCAACAATAACGATTGTTCATCTGGGCTTAATTGATAATCTGTCATGCCATTTAGATTGGTTATTTCTTTTAGTGTGTTGTTGTTTAAAGCAACACGGTATATCTCGTATATGCCTGGGTGTTTTTTATTTCCCTTAAAATACATATATTGATCGTCGGAGGTTAACGTCAAAGAATCAACCTCAAAGTTACCGGAAGTCACTGCCCTTACTTGACCATCTAAAGGTTTGATATAAAGATGTGAATAGCCTGTTTCCTCAGATAAATAGAACAAATCAGCACTATTATTTAACCAGCCAAAACTGTTAAATTTGTAATTAACCCAAGCACTATCATGTAATCGGTGTTGATTGACTAACGTTGCGCCATCAGTATCAACAGTAGCTAGCCACCTGTCTTTGTTGTCCCATGCTTCTAACATAATGGCGACATTTTCACCGTCGTTATGCCATTGAATGGCACTTTGCGACCAAGACCAATCTTGCATAAGGCTAATATCTCTAGGCAGCCGGTTAGCGATATATTTTTCGCCTTTGGCTATAGCGTTCTCTCGTTTTACCGCTTCCAATACATCTTCGTTATATCCAGGCAAACTGGTATAACTGAGTTTACGTTTCGACCTGTTTTCTAGGTTAAGTAACCAAATGCTGTGCTGATTTGGTTCCGCGTCTGCGACTCTGCGGCGTACATTGTCGATGGCTATTCTTCCATCGTCGTTAATGTAGTTAGGCATAATGTCACCATCATCACGCCAACTAGATCCTTCTTGTTCAACCAACACTAGCCATTTCCCGTTAGGCGACAAACTCGCTTCTACGGTTTCATTATCTTCTGAAAAATAAAAATCAGCAGGCGCAAGTGTGTTGTTTTGCTGTGCGAGTTGTTGTTCATTTTCAAAACGTAATTCTTTTTGCTGACGTTTTAATGCCACCACTTCAATTAATTGTTGTTGTTGCTCTGCAATATAATCCTCTGGATCTTCCAACGCAGTGGGTTCATCGGCAAATTGCCATGACACTAGTTGCTCATATAAACCATGCTCAAGGTGAATGGCATAAATAGCATCACCGCTTTGGAAACTTAACCGACCATCATTTAGAAAGACTAAATTGTCTGGCTGTCTATTATCTTTTGTCAGTTGTTTTAGTTCATTATCAGCGAGATTTTTAACAAAAACATTGCCTTCAAACACCCATGCGGCAGTGTCTTGGTTTTGATTTAGTATTCGGTTTTTATAGGCGTGTAAATGTAACTGAGCCAATTCAACCTTACTGCCATTACCTTTTTCGTTTATAGATTTCATCCATAAATCAGACAAAGGTGAAGCTTGCTGTTTTTGTTGATAATAGACACTTTGGCTATTGTCAGCCCAATAGACAGAGGTAGGTTGCCGCCCCATCCAGTCAGGATCAGCCATAA
>QIJM01000584.1 GCA_003232445.1 Paraglaciecola arctica | reverse complement strand
GCGTATCCAAGGTTGACGATGAATCCTCGGCGCACAGCGAAAGTGAAGATGAAACCAGCGAGCAAGAAGAAGCCGAGTCTATGCTGGATAAGTATTCCACCAATCTTAACCAAAGTGCCAAAGACGGCAAAATCGATCCGCTTATCGGTCGTGACAGCGAATTAGAGCGCAGTATTCAAATATTATGTCGTCGTCGCAAAAATAATCCGCTATTGGTAGGGGTGTGGGTAAAACCGCTATTGCTGAAGGCTTAGCTTATCGTATCGTCAGTAATGAAGTGCCAGAAGTCATTGCCCAGGCCACAGTTTATTCATTGGATATGGGGGCTTTATTGGCAGGCACTAAATACCGTGGAGACTTTGAAAAACGCCTGAAAGGTATATTGAAAGAGCTATCAGCTTGCCCAGACGCTATTTTGTTTATTGATGAAATACATACCATTATTGGTGCAGGTGCCGCTTCGGGCGGTGTGATGGATGCCTCGAACTTGCTCAAACCAAAACTGAGTAGTGGCGAATTACGCTGTATGGGCTCTACTACTTATCAAGAATATCAAGGTATTTTCGAAAAGGATCGTGCCTTAGCTCGTCGTTTCCAAAAAGTGGATGTGATAGAGCCTACTGTTAACGATACCACCA
This sequence comes from Paraglaciecola arctica, assembly GCA_003232445.1. Lineage (GTDB taxonomy): Bacteria > Pseudomonadota > Gammaproteobacteria > Enterobacterales > Alteromonadaceae > Paraglaciecola > Paraglaciecola arctica_A. Next base: position 8,186 of record QIJM01000584.1, on the reverse strand, counting down.
AAATTCTGATGGGTTTAAAATCTCGTTACGAAGCGCACCATAGTGTGCGTTTTACGCATAAAGCTATTCGCGCTGCAGCTGAGTTATCAGCTAAGTACATCAATGAACGTCATTTGCCCGATAAAGCTATTGATGTCATTGATGAAGCAGGTGCTAGTCAACGTTTGTTGCCGGCCTCTAAGCGTAAAAAGACCATTGGTGTAAGTGATATTGAGCTGATCATTTCTAAGATTGCGCGCATTCCAGAAAAGTCTGTGTCGGTTTCTGACAAACAGGTACTGAAACATTTAGACCGTGACTTGAAGTTGGTGGTATTTGGCCAAGATCAGGCCATAGATACCTTAACGGATGCTATTCGCTTGTCTCGCTCTGGTTTAGGTAATGAAACTAAACCTATTGGTAACTTTTTGTTTGCTGGCCCTACTGGTGTCGGTAAAACTGAAGTCACTGCTCAGCTTGCCAAGGTCATGGGCGTAGAGTTATTGCGATTTGATATGTCTGAATATATGGAACGTCATGCGGTGAGCCGTTTGATTGGCGCACCTCCAGGTTATGTGGGTTTCGATCAAGGAGGATTATTAACAGATGCTGTCATTAAAAATCCGTACTCAGTGATCTTGTTAGATGAAGTAGAAAAGGCGCACAGCGATATCTACAACATATTATTACAAGTTATGGATCACGGTACCCTAACTGATAATAACGGCCGTAAAGTAGACTTTAGAAACGTTGTGTTAGTCATGACCACTAACGCTGGTGTGCAGGAAACTATACGTACCTCTATTGGTTTTAGACAGCAGGATCATAGCCATGATGCCATGTCTGAGATCAAGAAAATCTTCACTCCTGAATTCAGAAACAGACTAGATGCAACAGTTTGGTTTAACCACCTCGATAGAGAAGTGATTTTGCAAGTGGTGGATAAATTTATCGTTGAACTACAAGTGCAGCTTGATAACAAAGGTGTGTCACTAGAAGTCACTAACCAAGCTCGTGATTGGCTCGGTGATAAGGGCTATGATAAAAACATGGGCGCGCGTCCGATGGCTCGTGTTATCCAACAACACGTTAAGAAAGAGTTAGCCCACGAGTTATTATTTGGGCGTTTGAGTCAGGGAGGCAGTGTGAAAATAGCCTTGAAAAATGACGAGTTAAGCTTCGATTTTTTCTCTGATAGCAAAGCAAAGCCAGCGACGCTTAACTCCTAGTTTACTTGAGGGGATTAGTTAGCCAAGACATAAAAAAACCGATATTTTCCAATATCGGTTTTTTTGTATCTTTAAAATATAAACTTGAGTTAAGAGATCTACCTCTTAAGCAAAAGTAAAATGATGATTTGTTATCTTGCGCGGTAGATGATACGACCTTTGGATAGGTCATAGGGCGTCAGTTCTACTGTTACCTTGTCGCCAGTTAAAATCCGAATATAGTTTTTACGCATCTTGCCTGAGATATGGGCAGTAACAACGTGACCATTTTCCAATTCAACACGAAACATAGTATTTGGAAGGGTATCCAACACAGTGCCTTCCATTTCAATACAATCTTCTTTCGCCATCTAACTCTGTTACCTCTAATCAATAAAATAAGTGTCTAAAAATGCCGCGCAGATTTTGCCCAATAAGGCGGCGAGTGTAAAGCTTTACCCTGCTTTTTTTGTAATTAGTTGCCATTTATCGTCAAAAAAGCGCTCATGGGGTAAAAAATTCTGTTTGTAGCTCATTTTTTGACAGGTATCTATTTGATATCCCAAATATAAAAAAGGTTTATTAAGCGACTTGGCAAGCTCGATTTGTTGCAAAATAGCAAAGTTTCCTAGCGACCTTTGTTGTTCTTCGGGTTTAAAAAAAGTGTATAAAGCCGATAAAGAAGACACAAGGTTGTCGGTTACTGCTACACCAATAAGTTCGTCATTTGCGTATAGTTCAATAAACAAAGCGTTGTTCCAAGGACTTAGTACAAAACCTTGGTACTGTTCTGGTGTAGCAGGGTACATGCTGCCGTCGGCATGGCGTTGATTGATGTACGACTCATACAGCGGATAATATTCGGGCTTGTCACTATTACTAATATGTATTGTCAGATCCTGGTTGCGCTTCATGATGCGCTTTTGACTCTTAGATGCTGTAAAGAGGTTGACTGGCAGGCGAATAGACTCACAGGCGTTACACGAGCCACAATGTGGTCGATATACTTGTGTTCCGCTGCGCCTGAAGCCCGCACCAATTAAAAAATCGTATTCAGTAATAGTGGGCTGAGTATCGCTCATAAAAATCAATAGCCGTTCGTTTTGCTCTGGTAGATAACTACAAGTAAAAGGAGTGGTTATGCCAAATTTCATGCCCATAACGTTATAGCCATTTATATAAGTTAAATGTTTGTGGCTGCCAAATGTCATTATCAAATGATTGCTGGCTTTGCTCAGCTAACATGGTTAAAAATCTAGATCTAGGCACTTCAATACAGCCTAAACTGGCTAGATGGGGATTTTGCATTTGGCAGTCAATAAATTCCGCGGTTTGGGATTTAAGTAATTCAACTAAAGACAACATAGCTAATTTAGACGCATTAGTGGCTTTGTGAAACATAGACTCTCCGCAAAATACTTTACCTACTATTATACCGTATAGACCGCCCACTAAGGTATCTTCACTCCATACTTCGACAGAGTGGGCATGACCAAGCCTGTGTAGGTTTTTGTAAGCATTAATCATGTCATCAGTTATCCAAGTACCAGAATCGTTTCTAGGGATGGTCGCACAAATGTCTATGACTTGGTTAAAAGCACTATTGATGGTGATGTGATAGTCGCAGTTTCGGGCAAACTTTTTCAGACTTTTACTGCACTTGAAATTATCTAAAGGCAATATGCCTCGAGGGTTTGGCGACCACCACATAATAGGTTCATTTTGACTGAACCAAGGAAATATCCCTGATGAATAAGCCAAAAGTAGACGTTGCGCACTCAAGTCTCCAGCAAATGCTAACAAACCATTGGGTTCAATAAGCGCCATGTCTGCTGGTGGAAATACAAGTTGTTTATCGAGCTTAGTCAGCGTTAGCATAAAAGCACTGTCGTTCCTTGTTATACCAAGAGTGAATAAAAAAAGGCCTCAAGTCGAGGCCATTATATATTCAATTGAGTGACTACTCTTGAGCATCTAAGAATTTCTCAGCATCCAAAGCCGCCATACAGCCTGTACCGGCTGAGGTGATCGCTTGACGGTAGATATGATCGCTCACATCACCTGCGGCGAATACACCTTCAACACTGGTCTGGGTGGCATTACCTTCGGTGCCGCTTTGCACTGTGATATAGCCGTCTTTCATCTCTAACTCACCTTCAAAGATGCCAGTATTTGGTTGGTGACCGATTGCAATAAACACCCCCATCAAATCTAGATTTTCAGTAGCATCTGAAGCGGTTTCTTTGATACGAATACCGGTCACGCCCATTTCATCACCCAAAACTTCGTCTAATTGACGGTCTAGGTGTAATGTGACATTACCATTTTTGGCTTTTTCCATTAAACGGTCAGCCAGTATTTTTTCACTACGGAACGAATCGCGTCTATGAATAACGTGTACTTCAGAGGCAATGTTGGATAAATATAGAGCTTCTTCAACTGCTGTATTACCACCGCCCACAACCGCTACTTTTTGGTTACGGTAAAAGAATCCATCACAAGTTGCACAGGCTGATACACCTTTGCCCATAAAGGCTGTTTCTGACTCCATACCCAGATACTTGGCGGATGCGCCAGTACAGATAATCAATGCATCACAGGTATAAGTGCCTTGATCGCCAGTTAAGGTAAAAGGGCGCTTAGATAAGTCAGTTTTATTGATATGATCAAAAATAATCTCAGTATCAAACTTCTCAGCATGCTTTTGCATACGATCCATTAGATCAGGACCTGTTAATCCTTCAGGATCGCCTGGCCAGTTTTCTACTTCAGTGGTAGTGGTTAATTGCCCACCTTGCTGAATGCCGGTCAATAATACTGGGTTCAGATTAGCGCGCGCAGCATACACAGCCGCAGAGTACCCAGCAGGGCCAGAGCCCAAAATTAGTAGTTTAACGTGTCTCACTTCAGACATTTAACTCTCCATATATTCTTTTTAAGCGTCACCTTCGATGACCCAAGTTTTCATTAATCTTATGCTGGCTAGACATGTGGGCATGTCTAGCACTTTCAATATCTAAAGCGTAACTAATAATTGGTATTATAGTAGCGTTATGAAAAATCTTTGGGTATCGATAGTTGATTTTATATAACTTTAGGATGTTAGCTTATACGTGACTTAGCCGTTAGAATACCCCCAAGCTTTATTATGGAGTAACCAAGTTGGCACAAACTATTACAGCAATGGTGAAAGACGGTCAGCAATATATGCAGATTTGGCCTATGCAACAGCAGTTGTATGGCATGTTTCCTGAGTGCCGGGTTATTTCAGCTACCAAATTTTCGATAAAAGTGATGCCAGCTCTGGCCGTTTTAACGGTTGCGGCATTAATTAATTTGCAAGGTGTTGAACGATTACCCCAAGCATTGGCCATAGGTGCGTTCTTTTTGTCGCTACCTATGCAAGGGTTAATGTGGTTAGGGCACCGTTCAAATCAAAATCTGCCGCCTGCATTAAAAAGTTGGTATTTAGACATCCATTACAAAATGCAAATGCAAGGTTGTGCATTGCAATCTCCCAAAGCCAAGCCTGAATACAAAGAACTAGCCAGACTATTAAAAACAGCGTTTGATGAACTCGATAAAGCTTTTACCAAACGTTGGTTTTAAAGGTTACGTCAAACGGATACTTGGGCCATTAAAGGGCTTCTACACTTTCTGCAAATGTAGGTTTGTTTGCCCTTGACCACTTTATTGTGTCTTCTTATGCCTAATTCTATCGATCCACATTCACATTGATAATTGAAGCTTTTGCCTTTGACTTTACTTACATCCATCTGATGATAGGTTTGCCCTTTTAAGTCAAAAAGCTCAAGCATTAGGCTCTGCCACTCTTTACCGTGAGGGCGAACTTTTCCAAAAAGCGTATAGGCCAGTAAGTGGCACACTTCATGGGGAACAACTTCTTCCAAGAATGCATCAACATTGTCAGAGAGTAAAATGGGATTAAACCGTAACTCGTTTGTTTGCAGTCGAGCACAACCTGCAATTTTACCCCTTTGCTTAAAGCCTATTTTGGGCAGCCTGAAGTTTTGTTTAAAGTAAGATGAAGCATGGTTAATACATTGTTCAACTTTTTGAATCACTAATTGTTGGGAATTGAATGACAAAAATAGGCTACATATAAGATGAGTTGCTGACAATGGATTCATTTTAACCAATAATCGAATAAAGCCAATCCTTTTGAGTCTATCAATGCAAGATCAACAACAACAACAACAACGCCGTTCCTTAGACTTTCGTTTTTTAGCCGAGCCAACTGATGTTAATTTTGGCGGTAAAGTACATGGTGGTATTGTGATGAAATGGATGGATCAAGCGGGTTATGCCTGCGCCGCGCAATGGAGTGGGCATTATTGCGTAACGGTGTCTATTGGTGGTATTCGATTTATTCGGCCGATCTTGGTGGGGCAAATGGTTACCCTTACCGCGCAAATAGTACATACCGGTAAAACAAGCATGCATATTTATATTCGGATTGTGGCTGGAGATCCTAAACAAAATAAAATGGTCGAAACAGGTCATTGCATCATGGCATTTGTGGCCAGCGATGAAGCGGGTTACCCCGTTGAAGTACCTAGCTGGCGGCCACAATCAAAACAGGATTTTGCCCTGGAAAAGTATGCTATTCAGGCTAAAGAGTCGGCGCAAAGTTTAGATAAGGAGTTGTTGGCTGCTTTGAGTGATGATGAGTAATAGATTGTTTATTTCTCATCATAGTCTTTGTTTAGGTTTTATTTGGTGATGCTGAGAATAACTGTCTTATACAAATACTTCATTAACACTCCTTGATAGTTTAACAATTTCATAGAAAGCCCGATTTCCATTTCTAGGCCTTCTATCAAAGTCTAATTTCTTTCATTCAAGCGCCTTGATTAGGTGCCTTTAAACCTCGCTGAGTGGCTAATTGTTAGGATGGATATTACAACTCACAAGCTAAGCAGTAAGCGTAAACACCTTTAGGGTCGTTCAGTTTCGCTACAGCTTCTAAGTCCGCAGTGATTTCCTTAACAAGATTAAGGATAGTGCTAGATTTTTTTACTTCGAAAGCACCTTCAAAGGAAACTGAGGCGTTTTGTAATAACCCCTTCCAGAACAATTCACTTTTAGACAAGCTTCTTTGGATATACTGCGTATCGTAGGTTTCCAAATTGGCTAATTCAGCTGCGGCTTTCACTCCGTCTTCTAAGTAACCTAAGTCATCTACTAAGCCTAACTCTAGGGCAGTTTCTCCAATCCAAACACGTCCTTGGGCAATCTGATCAACTTGGTCTTTACTCATCTCGCGCTTATCAGCCACCAGTGATATAAATTGATCGTAGCCGTGTTCTATGCCTCTTTGCATGATGGCAGCGACTTTAGGGTTAAGTGTTTTAGTGATCCCTATGCCTGCAAATTCGGTGGTGCCTACACCATCGGTATGTATACCTAAATAATCCAGGGTGTTTTCAAAGGTTAAAAACATGCCAAATATACCGATAGAGCCTGTGATGGTGCTAGGTGCAGCCAATATTTTATCAGCGCCAGCAGAAATCCAATACCCGCCAGACGCAGCATAGGTGCTCATTACGGCAACTACGGGTTTACCAACAGCTTGTAAATTTTCAACTTCTTGACGAATAATTTCTGAGGCAAAAGCACTGCCACCGGGTGAGTCAACGTATAACACTACCGATTTGACGGTATCGTCATATCTTGCTTTACGCAGTAGTTTAGCCGTACTGTCGCCGCCTATTTGTCCGGGTTTTTTTGTACCGTTTAATATGATGCCTTTCGCTACAATAACAGCGACTTTATCGATGTCGTTAGGCATGTTCGGTAGTGCAGGTTTGATGATTTTCAGGTAGTTTTTGTAACTAATAGCGTTAAATCCCATACCGTTTTTGTTTTCGCCTACTACAGCAACAATTTCTTGCAGCGCTTGTTCGCGAGTTTTAAGTGCATCAACCCAACCAAAATCCAATGCGTATTTTGCAAAGTCTCCGCCTACTTGTTCAAACTTTTGTAAGAAGACATCTAGTTTTTCATCAAAATTATTCACATCCAAACCGCGCGCTTCAGCAACACTTGTTTTATATTGTGTCCAGATAGCAGTTAACCAGGCTTTGTTTGCTTCTTTGGCTTCGTCAGACATATCGTCACGAATATAGGGTTCAACGGCTGACTTATAAGTACCTACTTTGAATACGTGAGTTTCTGCTTTAAGTTTTTCGATAGCAGATTTGAAATACATGCCGAAACGTCCATAACCTCACGACTGGCAAGATAATATTGGTTTTGGTTATAGTAGTCGCCAATTGCATAGATGGGCTTTTCACTTTCTTTAAAGTCTTCTAATGCCATTGCAATTTGTTCTAACTTGTCTAAACCGGCTTTACGTAAGCCATGTAAGTCTAAAACTAAGGCTTTAATTCGACGATCTTGTTTAGCGTTTTCGATGGTCAGCAATACATCTTGCAGTAATATTTCTGGATTATCGTCCTTTTGCTCAAAGGCCTCTTCCAAAAATTCAGTGAAAGGATCAACAGCTTCTTTTTCTATAACCAGATCACCGACTAACTTCATAACTAAGGCAGAATTGGCCGGTACTGTGACTTTATTATCATCCTTTAACAAAACCGAAATTAAGCCTAAAAAAATAACAATGAAAATGATATTTAAGAATAATTTTCTACTAAAATTAAGGGCGTTCCATAAACCAACAAACAACGACTTCGTCCAACTTTTTCCTGAAGACATAATAGGTATACACACTAATTAAAAAATAATACACTAAAAACGGTCGTGGTGAACATTATCAAATGTAATTTTTTGTAACTTTCCCATTTATTGAGCACATTTTTTTACGATAGACTGGCTGGAAGACACAAAAGAGTAGGCCGCTTTAGATATGAAAATATACCTTCACTATCCACATCTTCTTTGGACAATGAGTCTGAGTTAGCAAAGCCAGCAACCAATGGCGCGACTTTCCCGTCAAACAAACGACTCACTAAACTC
>QIJM01000008.1 GCA_003232445.1 Paraglaciecola arctica | reverse complement strand
TGGCTGTATAATGGTTTGTAACCAAACACACCATCACCCAATGGGTGCACAACTCAAGGCTTATGACTATTTTACCCTACAAACTCGATACAACGAACGATTTATTGACTTCCCGTGCCGGTTTATTGGCTATTGCCCAGTTAATGGACTCTTTGAGTCTCGCCGAGCGTATTGATCAGCACTTTCCACTCCCCCAAAGCAATCGGGGGTATAAGCCTTCTGAGTTTATCAAAGCCCTCATCTTGATGCAGCATGAGGGTAGCTTTCATCTGGATGATATTCGTCATCTTCAGGATGATGAAGCCTTACGCACTGTATTGGATCTCAACCACCTTCCCAAAGCAACCACCCTCGGGGATTGGCTAAGACGAATGGGTGGCCAAGCGCAAATTCAGGATGCCTGGGTGAAGGTTAACAAAGCCCTGTTGCAGTCAGCCTTACACCGCTGCAAGAAAGTGACACTGGATATAGATGCCACAGAAATAGTGGCGCATAAAGCGGACGCGAAGTGGACATACAACAAGAACAAAGGCTTTATGCCCATGGTCGGGCATATTGCCCAAACCGGGCAGATTGTGGCGGTTGATTTTCGTCAAGGCAATGTGCCGCCAGCCCAAGATAACCTAGCGTTTATCAAGCAATGCCAACAATCCTTACCCGAGGGCTGTATCCTCAATGCTTTGCGTATTGATGCCGCAGGCTACCAAACAAAGATCATTGAGTATTGTGATGAGCACGGTATCGACTATGCGATTCGAGCCAAAACCAGCGCGACTATGCGGGCACAGATTGCAGTGGTAAGGGATTCCGATTGGCAGCCTTTGATCGACAAGAAAGGCGAGGCGATAAGCGGGCAGGAAACCTGGCGCACGAGTTTTTGTATCGGTGATTATGAAAAAGCCTTCGCCCTTGTCATTCAAAGAACAGCACTTAAAGGACAAACGAATCTGGATTTAGGTTCGCAAGATGGTTCAGAAGAGATCAGCCAAGGTGGTTATGTTTATCGTGCGATTGCCACCAACCGGGAGAGTCTTAGTGATAGCCAGATTATCCATTGGTACAATCAGCGCGCCGAGGACAGCGAGAACCGCATCAAGGAACTAAAACTGGATTTTGGCGGTGACACGCTGCCTTGCTCGGACTTTAATGCCAATGCGCTGTATTTTTTAATCTCCGCACTTTCTTACAATTTATTTGCCCTGATGCGCCAACTACTACCGGCAGAGCTAGCGCACCATCGTGCAATGACCCTGCGCTGGCGTTTGTATGGTATCGCTGCGAAAGTGGTTAAAACGGGTCGGCAATTATTTGTAAAGCTAAAAGAAAAACATCGAACACTGTTGGAGCAAGTGCTGATAGCACTGAAGGAGTTTGAACCGCCGCCCATTTAACCCAATACCGAACAACAATGACGGCTTACAGGATAGATCCGTCCAAAATGGCCAATTAAGTGCCAAATATGCGCAGAGGAACGGTTTTTGACTAAATCACTCTGACATACCACTGTAATGGCCAACAATAAGACTTAGAAAGAGGGATTTAGAGGGATTTAGAGGCCCTTGGAGCGTTGGTAAAACCCTATCTGGGGATTTGGGTATTTAGTACTTATTTAGTAAGTACTTATTTAGTAGTAGTATGGGTGATTTTGTGCTAATTAAGGATTGTGTCTTCTAGCTTTACACCCGATTCAGAACCCAGGCATATTATTAAAGCCATGCTTACTGTATATACAAAGCTGTATTACGCAGAGAGTTTAATCGATTAATAGAGATGCCCTATATCCCAAGCATTTTTCCTATACAAAAATGAAGCACCTCAATTAGCATGATAAATATTTCTCCATGGGCAGAAATCCACTATTAGACCAGTTCATTATTCAAGTCGCATTAGATACGATGGTGGTTGATTTAGTGGATCTTTGATTGCTAATACAAATGCCATACCAACCGCGATTAAAACAAGAGATGCTGAGATCAACCCGGAACCAGCTCCAGGGACACCTGTAATTCCTAATACCCCTGCGATAACTTTAGCAAGACCTAACAGGAATACCCAGATTGTTACTAGAGTTATGGTTGGCCACAACTCACTATAAAGCAGCATAATAACTAATTTTCGATCTGTCATTCCAAGAGCCAGTCGGGTACCAATTTCATTTTGACTCGCCTGATAAATAAACCTAAGCATGCCAAAAGCTGCAAGACCAATGCTAAGTAGTATACCTGTAACAAGAACTAACACACCTAAAGCATTTATTTTATGCTGTCTGACTCTTTTATCAACTTCAATTGCAAGAGATGTTACCTTACTAGTAGGTACATGGATCGATAGAGAATTCAGTATTTCATCAATTATTGGCCGGGGTAATGCCTTACCTTTAGAAACCTTCAATACTGCGTGAAGCTCCCAATTAGCATTAGCATCTATGTCCGTGCGTCGTGGTCCATTCCACTGCCCGAATGTAAGTGGGTATGTGCCAAAATTATTAATAAACCCTGGTGCCTTGATTCTTGGATTACTTACAATGCCAGTTGCCTGCAAATCGCTGCCCCACGCCCTATATTCGTTTTCATCTGCTAGAGGGCCTGCTGGTATAGCTTGGTCATAAGTAACATCTTCCCGACCATGTATTGCAACTAAAGATAGCTTTGTGAGCAAGATTTTTTTTGAATCATTTTCAGCCCATAATTTCCCATCTAGTATAGGGATTTGTAATATACGGAATAAATCTCTATCAACGCCAACATGTATAATAGTGTATTTGACATCGTCTGGCTCACTGCCCTCATAATTTGTAGTTCGGTAAAATTTTTGCCCGAATTGATCGTACTCTACTGTACTGGAAGCATCAAAATAACGAGCCCCGGTATAACCATAAGCGGTGCCTCGAAAATCTATTGGATCTGCCTGACTGAATGCAACTGCCGTTATTTCTGGTAAGTCTGAAAGTTTCTGTTTGAGCAAATCAAGCTCCCCAATAATCTTGCCGCGACTAATGCGCCCATCAAAAACTAGGTGAAGATTGTATATATCCGAATAATCCTTGTTTTTAGTTGCTGCATAAGCCTCAATGCCGGACTGCAAAAACCCTTGAGAGATAGTTGCAGTTATCAAACCTACAAAAATTATAAGCACAAGAGAAATTCGCTGAATAAATCTAGTATGTTTGTTTAACTGACCATGTTTCACATTCCTGTTATGTGCAACGTTTCGCCACCGGAGTGCCATCCGTGATTGCATGATGAGTACAAATAGAGAAAAGCCTAAATACAACAGGCTTATTAAGATAGCAAGTACGTATAAATCCCAACGGGCTCTTACATTTAGTGAAAGCATATCTACTATAAACCAGCCACCAACAAATATGATTGCTATTGCAAGTACAGATGCAACAAGTATTTGCAGTATAATATCAATGTCTTCAATGAGAAATCGTTTTTGACCAGAAACACCCATCGACACCATAATAAAATGCTCTCTTCTCCTGGAGTTCGCACTACTGTAATAGCTTATGCTTGCCCCAACCAAGACACTTATGGCTAACACAAGTGCGGCAATTATCAGTAGGAAGGCTATTGACTGATGCTCTCCTTTCATGTGATTAACTAATGGTTTTATTGCAATATTAGCAGTCTGCTTTTTATCTATTAACTGACTGATGACAGCGTATAATTCTTGTTTGATATCATCATCTGAATTTTTACTCCTTAATAAAAGAAGTAACTGGCCCGCTCGGTCGTCATTGAGAAGTTGTTGATGTTCACCTGAAAAATTTTCCGCTATCAACGCGAAATATGCTCTGCTATCTCGAACTATGTTTGCAAATTGGACTGGCGGAACAAATTTTTGATTCGTTACATGAACGACACTGTATGGCTTAGCAGCAACCATTACTGTTTTGCCAATAGCACTCTGTGTATTACCGAAGAGCTTCTCGGCTAAATCAAAGGACAGAGCAATTTCATTGGGTTTTTGTGGCAACCTTTGTTGCTGAGATTGTTGCGGGTTTAACACACGCCACAAGGCTGGGTCAGAGTGTATGACTAACACATTGTTGAGATAAACAGCAGAGGGTACATTGGTTCTAAATTTCGCTAAACTTGTTTTTATCCTTACAATTTCAGTCGTTGTTGTCCGTAGTACGAGCTGGTGCGATAACAGCAGCGATGATTGCAAATCCAAACCAACATTCAGGCTATCCGTAATGCTGTTTGAGAGTTGAACTATGCGTAACTCATCAGAATTATAATAGGGGAGTTTTGTATCTGCAAGCGTAAAATAAAAAACCGAGGCCAAACCTAGCAACGCCCCAGCAAGCCCAAGCACCACTTGATTTGCAATACTAAAGTTAAGGTTTTTCAGGTACCTGCGCTTACCGGCAGACATGCAAATCCTATGAAAATCACTCATTCCTAGAGGCTTCCCTAGAGACATCAACAGGCTGGTTGCTCAGCACCCGCTCTGAATCACTAGCGTATAACTTACCATCATGCATTCTCAGTACGCGATCCGCAATCTTGGCTATACCCAAATCGTGGGTAACGATAATTAAGGTTTTACCCTCTCTATGTTCATTTACCAGTAACTCAAGAATAGCCTTGCCGCTTTCAGAATCAAGGTTTCCAGTAGGCTCATCTACCAACAATAGCGAGGGTTTATTGGCAAGCGCCCGGGCAATAGCCACCCTTTGTTGCTGCCCACCGGAAAGTTGGTTTGGAAAATGCTTTTCTCTATGCGACAGTCCAACTTTTTCCAGCAACTCAATACTGCGTTTGCGTATCACACTTTGTGGCAGCCCGGCCAGCGACATGGGTAATTTTATGTTCTCTATAATGGTTAAATCACCCAGTAGATGGAAAAACTGAAATACAAAACCTATTTGCTTGCAGCGAATATCTGCAAGTTGCTTTCTGGAGAGTGTATGAACAGAGTGGTTGGCTAATTTATAGCTCCCCTCCTCTAGGCTATCGAGTAATCCTAGCACCGCAAGCAAGGTAGATTTCCCACTGCCTGATTGACCGACTATGGCAATAAACTCACCTTCGCAAACTTCAAGATCTACTCCATTTAATGCCAGGGTAGCAATATCCCCACTACGATATATTTTTGTAGCATCACTTAGCGTTAATAAACTATTTTTATTCAAAAATCCTCCTAAATATTCGTTATACCGGCGTTTATCAAAAACATCTAATTTATAGATTTAAAGGCAATTTCATCACCCTCATACAACAAGCTTGGAAATACTAACCATGTGCCGGATCGTTCTATATCAGATAATACCAGCGTGCTTATATCTCCCTTGCGACGCAGAAGTATTTCAATTTTTTTGCCGGGTATAAGTGAATAATCAGGTTCGTATATTGCAACAACAGTAGCGCTTACCTCTGTGGTGTTGACTTTGCCTTGCACGCTCATTTCGGTACGGGCATTTTCTGGAATACCCTCAGCACTGGTCTCAATCACAACATATCCACCTTGTAAGTCAGGCAGAACTCTGGTTATTATTGCCGAAAATTCTTCGCCATTAAAATACAACAGTAATATACCGCCTACTTGCAACTGCGAAAAATCCTGCTGCGGAAAACGTAAACGAACTCCATCTGGATATTCTTGCCCGATTAAAGCCAAGCGTGTTCCTTGCTGAACGCTGTCGCCCATGGCCACATATACCTCTTTAACCACAACCTGTTCAGTAGCTTTAATGATGAGATGGCTTAGTTGCTCTTCTATCCTGGCAACATTCAAATGTTCAATACTTACAAGCTCTTCCATCATTTTTCTTCTTTGGATCTGAAATTTTTGCAGATGTGACTGCCGTTTACGAACCGCGTTTGATTCACTTTGCTGTTGGTCATAATTCGCCTGGATCTGGGCATAGCGTAATTTAGAGACCACATTTTTTTTTAGTAAAGTCCTATGCGCAGCCAACTCAACTGAAGCTATTTTTAGGGAGATTTCTGATTTATCAAACTCAAGTTGCGCCTCATTCAGACTTTGCTCAAAGGTAAGCATAGCTTCTTTTTGTTCAATTTCAGCACGACGCAGCTTAATTTTTGCTAGCTCCATCTCATTATTTAATATGCTGCTTTCAAGAACCATCATCAGATCTCCGACCTCTAGCCGGTCGCCAGCGGCTCTGGGAATAGAGACAACCGTTGCCCTCACATTGCTGGTCAATGTTCTTTGTCCAGAAGAAATGAACTTGCCTATGCCCAAACTGGTAACAGCCGTTTTGCGAGTTTCAATTTGATACCATTCCTGTTTCTCGCCCATAGATAACCAAATGGCAATCAGGACAAAACATACCAGCAGAAAACCAAGCAAATAAATGATAGATTTATTCGGGATGCCATTTTTTCCTTTGGGGTTAGTGATTTGTATATCCATTGATTAAGTATAATACCAATATCGCAAAATTTTTTCATCTGCGAATAATGGCCTACCCACGTGCATCATTTTTTTAAGAACTTCAGCGTAAGAACTCAGGGAGAGGGGGAGAATAATGCGATAAAACACCTTGGTTAAGGCGTGAAACGCAGTTAATAACAGGTTATTGGCATGATTCATAGTAAGCATCTACTCCACACATGCACCTATGCAGGCGGCAAAAATTAGAATTATTTAGCCGTTTTCACTCATCATTTGAGTTATGTTGAGATCTTTTTGTAGTAATTCCTCAACGAGCACCTCGCTCCAGCCTATTTGTTTATCTTGGATAATACCTTCTGCGTCAATCAGAAAAAACAGCGGTGATACCCTGCCGCGAAAAACTGTTTCATCTTGATCTATTGTTGCCGCAAAGGCATTAACATACTTGAGATCCTTTAAATCAGGATCTATTTTTTTGGAAAACTCAAGAACAGCAAATGAACGCGAATAAGTTTTTACAGCTAGACTAACTTCCATGTAAGCAACAGCTTTACGGCATGCAGGACATTCTTTATCGTAGATCATCAAGAGCACACCATTTGGGAATGCGGTAGTCAGACCAAGCTTATTCCCGCTCTTGTCGCTTATCAAGAAATCTTCTGAAACCCTATTCCCGATACCTACTAATCGTTGTTCTGAGATATATTCCGATACTGATTTCGTATAGTAGGTTTTAATATAAGGAAAACCAAGCGTAATACCTACGACAATAGCAAGGATACCGAATAATATGTATTTTTTCATTTTTGCAACTACACCCATAAGATGGTATTTGATACAGAACGAACTAATCAACCGCTTGCTTCACAAGGCTTAAGCGGTCGATTAATTCCGTAATAAACGTTAAGTAGGAGGTATAGATGGTACTTCTGGAGCCGGACCTGGACAGTTAATTTGCGTACAGACTTGTGTATTAACACAGAAAGTGCCGATGTTGAACCAACCGGATGTGCAAGTTTGCACCTGTATACATCTGTTGCATGTAACCCCAGGTGTCGGTGAAGGTGTCGGATGAAAAATATTGCTTGCGATACTGACCTGAATACCACCAGCCAGCAACATAATTCCAATTATCGCTGCACCTAAAACCCTGCCATAGACAGGCCAACGGGGCAGTTTCTTAAGAGTTGAGTTGAGTTGAGTTGAGTTGAGTTGAGTTGAGTTGAGTTGAGTTGAGTCATTAGTCTTACTCCTTTTCTGTTAAAAAAAACACCCAAATTACATAACGAACTGACTCTTCTCAGAACCAGCGGCATTACTACTTTGGCATCACATCCATTGTGATATCACAAACATTAACATAGAAATCGAAATATTGTCAATTACTAGCCTTGTCCAATATGAAATGAGTCTGAACGGGCAGCGTATTTCTAGCAAGAAGTGAGTCTCAAATAGTCCAAATTGTTCATAATCACCTTAAATAGCTGGAAAATAGCTGGGACAGTCACGAATGGCACTCTGAGAAAAAACCAGAATCAAAACCATCAAATTCGCTATTCACAAACGAAAAGTCGTTTTATTTGAGTCGCGGTAGGAATACCGGTTGCCCGGTACCCCCCGCACAGATCCGTACGTGCGCTACTAACGCATACGGCTCCTACATCGAGTCAAACACG
>QIJM01000567.1 GCA_003232445.1 Paraglaciecola arctica | reverse complement strand
AATTCACCCGCTGCGATATCCCAAGGTTTGATCCCACGTTCCCAGTAACCGTCGTAACGGCCTGCTGCAACGTAGGCCAAATCTAATGCCGCAGAACCACTGCGACGTATATCCCCAGCTTGCATAAAGATTTTATTAAAACCTTCTTGATACTGAGGCAAACTGACTTTGTTTTTAAAAGGAAAAGAGGTGGCTAGGATAGTTTGGCTTAATTCTTTGGCTTTGCTGGCGCGAATACGAAAACCATTAAGCTGCGCACTTGCGCCTCTGCTTGCTGTGAATAGTTCGCCACGTATCGGATCAAATACTACGCCTTGGTCTAAGCGGCCTTTATGCATAAGGGCAATAGATACGGCAAAATGAGGGATGCCTTTGATAAAATTAGTGGTGCCATCTAATGGATCGATTATCCATTTAAAATCGTCGTCACCTTCAACTACGCCGCCTTCTTCACCCACAAAACTGTGTTCAGGATAAGACTGTTTAATTTTGTGAATAATCGCTTGTTCGGCTTCTTTATCGATACGTGTAACGTAATCGTTGTCGCCTTTTGCTTCAATTTGCAAGTCGGTTTGATTTTCAAACCCTTTAGCAATAATGTTGCCCGCCGTCCGCGCAGCACGGATCGCTATATTTAGCATAGGATGCATAGTTAACCACCAATTTTAAAAGAGCATTAGATATAGCCCAGCAAATAATATTTGTAATTTGCTGAACAAAAAATCGCCGCGAAGTGTACCAAAGTAGGTAAATTAAGCAATCAGAATGTTTTGAGCGACGTTTTGTCTTATTACGCTATCCATTTCATATTTATGCTAAAACGTCATTTTGAGGTGGTATGGGTATATGCTATTATCCGCGCCCTAAAATTGGCTAGCTAAACAAAAGATACCATTCATCATGTTAGAAAATATTCGCATAGTGTTAGTTAATACTTCTCACACAGGCAACATTGGCTCGGCGGCTAGGGCGATGAAAACCATGGGCTTAAGCCAGTTGATTTTGGTTGATCCTGTCTCTGCGCCAGATGGTAAGTCTAGTGCTTTAGCAGCAGGTGCGGGGGACGTGTTGGCTAATGCAAAAACTGTGGATACGCTGGCCGAAGCAGTGGCTGATTGTGGCTTAGTTGTTGGTACCAGTGCTCGCTCTCGTACTTTATCGTGGCCGATGTTAGAGCCAAGAGGATGTGGTGAAAAGATGATCAGTGAGGTATCTAAGTACCCAGTCGCTTTGGTGTTCGGGCGTGAAAATAATGGATTAAGTAATGACGAACTGCAGCAATGCCATTTTCATGTGTGTATACCGGCCAATCCTGACTATAGCTCTTTAAACCTAGCCGCTGCAGTACAAACTTTGTGTTATGAAGTGCGTATGGCCTATTTAAATTTATCTCGTGGCCAATACCCAGAGAATCATCCTGAAGGTACAGAATATCCATTGGCTGAGGATCTAGAAGGTTTTTATAGTCATTTGGAACAAACCCTTATCAAAACGAATTTCATCATTGCCAAACATCCCGGTATGGTTATGGCTAAATTACGCCGCTTGTATAATCGTGCTCGGCCCGAAACCCCAGAGCTGAATATATTGCGTGGTATTTTGGCATCGGTTGAGAAAACCATTAAGAACAAAGACTAAGCAACCTCAGTTCGGGATAATAAATGTTCAGTAGAATTAAAGAAGATGTGCAGAGTGTATTTCATCGTGATCCTGCCGCACGTAATACCTTCGAGATACTCACTAATTACCCAGGTTTGCATGCCATTTGGGTTCATCGTCTTAGCCATAAATTGTGGAAAGCGAATTGGAAGTGGTTAGCGCGTTCCATTTCAACTTTTTCTCGTTGGTTAACCGGTATTGAGATTCATCCGGGCGCTAAATTAGGTCGACGCTTTTTTATCGACCACGGCATGGGCGTTGTGATTGGTGAAACAGCAGAGATTGGTAACGATGTGACTTTGTATCATGGTGTCACTCTTGGCGGTACAAGTTGGAATGCAGGTAAGCGACACCCGACCTTAGAAGATAACGTAGTAGTAGGTGCTGGGGCCAAAGTACTGGGGCCAATCACTATGTATAAAGGTGCAAAGGTCGGCTCGAACTCAGTAGTGGTACGTGATGTACCAGAAAATGCCACGGTAATTGGTATTCCTGGTCGCGTGGTGGTGCAGCAGAATAAACCAGAAGCGCCAACTAATGATGAGCGTGAAAAAATAGCCGAAAAGTACGGTTTTGATGCTTATGCGGTAGCAACCGATAATCCTGACCCCATTGCGCATGCTATAGGCGTGATGGTGGATCATGTTCATCTTGTTGATTCAAAAGTTGAGGAAATGTGCCAAGCAATCAATAAAATGGGCGGTAATGTCTGTGGTAAATCATTACCAACTCTAGGCTTAGAAGACTTTGCTGATAACGAGTTGGTGAAAGACATTAAAAAGGCCTGTGATGCCTTTGACCCACAGATATAAGTTATAAATAATACTTGACTAAAACACTAGGTTAAATACTTGACTAAAATAGTCAGGTATGTGAAAATTTGACTCAAATTTGGTATTGGATTGATTACTATGAAATTGACTTCTAAAGGTCGTTACGCAGTGACAGCTATGTTAGATGTGTCTTTACATTCGCAACGCGGACCTGTGTCTTTAGCTGATATATCCGAACGCCAAGAAATTTCTTTGTCTTACCTTGAACAACTGTTCTCCCGTTTACGCAGAGAAAATTTGGTAGATAGCGTACGTGGTCCAGGTGGCGGTTATAAGCTGGGTCGTGAAGCTAACGAAATATCTATCGGTGACGTGATCCGAGCCGTGAATGAATCCGTTGATGCGACTAAGTGTCAAGGTCAAGGTGGTTGCCAAGGCGGAGAACGTTGCCTAACCCATAATTTATGGGAAGGCCTAAGCGACAAAATTAGTGTATTTCTAGATGGTATTACTTTAGGCGAACTCATGCAGCAGCATGATGTGAAGAAAGTTGCCGAAAGACAAGACAAACATAAACATTATAATCAAATAGCGTCAAACGACGTTTCTATCAGTTTGCAGCTTTAAGCGGAGTAAAAAATGAGCGAATTAAAGCTTCCGATCTATCTGGATTATTCTTCAACTACACCAGTAGATCCTCGTGTCGCAGCCAAAATGGCCGACTGCTTAACCACTGACGGTGTATTTGGTAACCCTGCATCTCGTTCACACAAATTTGGTTGGGTAGCAGAAGAAGCAGTAGATGTAGCTCGTAACCAAATTGCTGATTTGGTTAATGCTGACCCAAGAGAAATTGTATTTACTTCAGGTGCGACTGAATCCAATAACCTAGCCATTAAAGGCGCGGCTAATTTTTATGGTAAAAAAGGTAAACACCTTATTACCCTTAAAACTGAGCATAAAGCGGTATTAGATACTATGCGTCAGCTAGAGCGAGAAGGTTATGAAGTGACTTATCTCGACCCAGAACCTAATGGTTTAATTCTCTTAAACAAACTGATTGCAGCTATCCGCCCTGATACTATTTTGATCAGTGTCATGCACGTAAATAACGAAATCGGTGTTATTCAAGATATTGCATCTATTGGCGAAATGTGCCGTGAACGCAAAGTTTTGTTCCATGTTGATGCAGCACAAAGTACGGGTAAAGTACCCATCGATTTACACACAACCAAAGTAGATTTGATGTCGTTTTCTGCTCATAAAACTTATGGGCCTAAAGGCATAGGTGCATTGTTTGTGCGTCGTAAACCACGTATTCGCCTAGAAGCGCAAATGCATGGTGGCGGTCATGAGCGTGGTATGCGTTCTGGCACTATGGCGACGCACCAAATTGTGGGTATGGGCGAAGCCTTCCGCATTGCAAAACAAGAAATGGTCGCTGAAAATCAACGTTTAATGATTTTACGCAACAAATTATGGAACGGCATTAAAGATATGGAAGCCGTGTTTTTAAACGGTGATATGGACAGTCGTATAGCAGGTAATTTAAATGTGAGCTTTGCTTATGTTGAAGGTGAATCTTTGATTATGGCTCTGAAAGATATGGCCGTGTCTTCTGGCTCTGCTTGTACTTCTGCCAGCCTTGAGCCTTCATATGTTCTCAGAGCATTGGGCTTAAACGACGAATTAGCGCACAGTTCAATCCGTTTCACTATGGGGCGTTTTACCACAGAAGCTGAAATTGATTATGTGATTGGCGTGATACGTAACGCGATAGAGAAGTTACGTGATATGTCGCCGCTTTGGGATATGTACAAAGAAGGCATAGATTTAAGCACGGTAGAGTGGGCTCACCACTGAGTCGTCAACCACTAAATTAGCGAATTAATATTAATGGGTTGCAGCAATGAATGCTGCAGCACATAACCGAAAAGGTAAAGATCATGGCTTATAGCGAAAAAGTAATAGACCACTACGAAAACCCCCGCAACGTTGGTGGTTTTGATAAAAACGATCCTACAATTGCAACCGGTATGGTTGGCGCACCTGCTTGTGGTGACGTGATGAAGTTACAATTGAAGATTGATGACAACGGTATTATTCAAGACGCAAAGTTTAAAACTTACGGTTGTGGTTCAGCCATAGCTTCAAGCTCATTGGTAACTGAATGGGTAAAAGGCAAGTCTTTAGATGAAGCTACGGCTATCAGTAATATGGACATCGCTGAAGAGTTAGCTTTACCACCAGTGAAAATTCACTGCTCTATTTTGGCTGAAGACGCCATTAAAGCAGCAGTTGCAGATTACAAAAGCCGTCAAGTCTAAGTTAAAAGATTGTTAATTTAAGTAGGAGTAGCCAGTGGCAATTACCGTATCCGACAGCGCTGCATTACGTGCAAAAACTTTTCTCGAAAATAGAGGATCGGGTTTAGGGTTGCGTCTTGGTGTTAAAACCACTGGCTGTTCTGGTTTAGCTTATGTACTTGAGTTTGTTGATGATGTTAATGCCGACGACAAAATATTCGAAGATAACGGTGTAAAAATTATTATTGATGGTAAAAGTTTGGCTTATCTAGATGGTACTCATCTGGATTTTGCCAAAGAAGGCTTAAACGAAGGTTTTCAATTTACCAACCCCAATGCAAATGGCGAGTGTGGTTGTGGCGAAAGCTTTAATGTTTAACGTTATCTTTTGTTAAACTGTGCCGCACTTAACACGCACCTAACCTATTAAAAATCAGATGAATTATTTCGAACTCTTTAATATTCCCGTGTCTTTCGATGTGGATTTGTCTGTATTGCCACAAACCTATCAGCAGTTACAGCGTTTAACTCACCCAGATAAATTTGCCAGCGGCAGCGAGCAACAAAAGTTAGTGGCTGTTCAAAAGAATGCTCAAGTGAACGATGCATACTCGGTGCTCAAATCACCCTTATCCAGAGCCGAATATCTACTGAGTTTGCGCGGTATCGATTTACAACATGAACAACACACCATAAAAGACAGCGCTTTTTTGATGCAACAAATTGAATGGCGTGAAGAGTTAGCTGAAATAGCTGAGCGAACCGATCCTTTGAGTGCGTTAGAGTCATTGGAAGATGAAATTAATCAAACGATTAAAAGTGATTTAACTAAGTTAAGAAATTTCCTTGAAAGCGATCAAGCAATGGCCGAACAAAATGCGGCCGATGTTATTCGCCAACTTAAATTTTTATATAAAATGTTGTCTGAAATTGAGCTAAAAGAAGATGTATTAAGTGATTTCTAACCTTTTTAACTTTATTCAACACAACCTAAAAGAAACACATTAGACCATGGCATTACTGCAAATATCTGAACCCGGTCAAAGCGCCGCCCCTCATCAACGCAAATTAGCGGTTGGTATCGATTTAGGTACCACTAACTCATTAGTGGCATCTGTACGTAGTGGTGAAGCACTGACATTACCTGACTCCCAAGGTAGACATTTATTACCTTCAGTGGTCAGATATTTAGCCGATGTAGAGGTGATTGGACAAGACGCTAAACAACAGGCAAGTATTGACCCGTCTAATACTATTGTCTCGGTTAAGCGTTTTTTAGGCCGTTCTGCGCAAGATGTTCAAACGGCTTACCCCAATTTACCTTACCAATTTACCGACTCTCTATCGCCAGTGATGACAGTTGCTTCGGGTGATGTGAACCCAGTTCAGGTATCGGCAAAAATATTAAACGAGCTAAAAAAGCGAGCAGAGCAAACCTTAGGTGCCGAGTTACAAGGTGCGGTAGTCACAGTTCCTGCCTATTTTGATGATGCACAGCGCCAAGGCACCAAAGATGCCGCAGCACTGGCAGGTTTAAAGGTATTACGTTTGCTCAACGAACCCACAGCAGCAGCTGTCGCTTACGGTTTGGATTCAGGCCAAGAGGGCATTATTGCCGTTTATGATTTAGGTGGCGGCACCTTTGATATTTCTATTTTGCAATTAAGTAAAGGTGTATTCGAAGTGCTTTCTACCGGCGGAGACTCTGCACTGGGTGGCGATGATTTTGATGCCATGCTGGTGGAATTTATTCGTCAGCAAAGTGAATTAACAGGTCAGTTATCTAAAAGCTTACACCGTATTCTTCTAGATAAAGCCAAAGAGGCCAAAGAAGCGTTAAGTCATGAGTCTGTGCATATCGTGCAATTTGAAGACGATACCGACAAACACCACTCGGTGATGGTCAGTATTGATAAATTTGAAAAGCTCATCGGTCCTTTGGTGAAAAACACCTTACGAGCCTGTCGCAGAGCATTAAAAGACGCCCAGCTAGAAAAAGAGCAAGTGATTGAAGTGGTGATGGTCGGTGGTTCGACCCGCGTGCCTTTGGTTTGCCAACAAGTAGGTGAGTTTTTTGAGCGCACCCCGCTTACTTCGATCGACCCTGATCGAGTGGTCGCTATTGGTGCCGCCATTCAAGCGGATATTCTAGTCGGCAATAAGCCGGATAGTGACATGTTGTTACTCGATGTGCTGCCGTTATCTTTAGGCATAGAAACCATGGGCGGTTTGACTGAAAAAGTTATTCAGCGCAATACCACTATCCCCGTTGCCAAAGCACAAGAATTTACCACCTTTAAAGATGGCCAAACCGTGATGATGGTGCATGTGGTGCAAGGCGAACGTGAGTTGGTTAAGGATTGTAGATCCCTTGCCAAATTCACCTTACAAGGTATTCCTCCCATGGTCGCCGGTGCTGCGCATATACGGGTGACCTTTCAAGTAGATGCTGATGGTTTGTTAAACGTTAGCGCCATGGAAAAGTCCACAGGTGTACAGGCCGAAATTCAAGTCAAGCCTTCATATGGATTAGAAGACAATGAAATTGCCGAGATGTTAAAAGCGTCGATGGATAACGCCAAAGGCGATATGCAGGCTCGTATGCTCAAAGAACAACAAGTTGAAGCCTCCAGAGTGCAAGAAAACTTGAAAGGGGCATTAGATGCAGACGGCCAAGCTTTACTTGAGACATCAGAAATCCAAGCCATACAAGCCGAGCTCACAAAACTTAATGAGCTGGCCAAGGGCACAGACAAAGACGCCATCAAAGCCGCTATCGAACAAGTAGACAAATTAAGCGAAACCTTTGCGCAGAAACGCATGGATCAATCGATTAAACGTGCCTTCTCCGGTCAATCAGTTGACCGTATATAAACTGAATAACTTTACTGAATATTAGGAGTCTAACTATGCCACAAGTAATCTTTTTGCCTCATGATGAGTTGTGCCCAGATGGCGCCGTTTTAGAAGGTGAAAAAGGCACATCAGTATTAAATCTTGCTTTGAAAAACGGAATTGGTATTGAACACGCCTGCGAAAAAGTATGCGCTTGCACCACTTGTCACATCATTGTACGTGAAGGTTTTGACTCCCTAAAAGAAGGAGACGAGTTGGAAGATGATATGTTAGATAAAGCATGGGGGCTAGAACCCGATTCAAGGCTAGGTTGCCAAGCTATTATTCAAGATGAAGACTTAGTAGTCGAAATCCCTAAAGTGAAGGACATTAGCGCTAAAATTGTTAGGATGGATTGGTATAAATTACTACTAGCCACTTGAGTCTCTTTTTTTGGCTAGTAGCTTATTTTAAAAAATAACGATAATTTTATTGATCAGATTTTTTTCGTAACACCCTTGAAATTATTTGATCTTTTCGAGGCTGATCCTTTGCAGCAGGAGATGTTCTGGTATCAACAATTGATAAATATTTTTCTACAGAATAATTCATATAGTCCCCAGTAACCGTATTAACATAACGAGCAAGCACCAGGTTTATAATAAAGTTTCATGTAATATTCCTTTGGGTTAACGGCTAATTTAATCAGCAATGCAATTGACGCAAGCTGTCCTTAAGTAAAATAGACACCATTGTTAAAGTCGGTCACAAGTTGAAGCAGAATAAAGGGCATTAGAAGCTCACCGCACCGCACTACCCCCATATTCATCAAAAACATATTCTCAACTTATTAACACAGCAACTTAACTCTCAACTTATTAACTGTTTTTATATACAGTATTTATGTTACTCTTATACAATAAAGTTAAACAAAAGAGAGTAAATTATGGCCGTAATCACACGTTATGTAGTTGAACACAAAGGGCTGGAGAAGTTTGTGACCGCAGATAAAAAAGAAGCCGATCAGTACGATAAAATGCTCGATGTGGCAGATAACCTCAGTGAGTACATTGAAGGTAAAGGCATTAAGCTTGATGTGTCTGTGTTGGAAGAGTTGTCTATCATGTTGTCTAAAAATAAAACCTCTCTAGCCAAGTTGTTAAAAGGCACTGCGGCTGATGTTTTGTTGACTGAAGAAAAGGCGGATGTAGTGGATATTGAACAGAAAAAAGCCTAGGTTTTTTGTGTTTTATCTATAAAGAATGTGAGCGGCCATGCCTATATTGACCCGTTAATCTAAGGCTTCACACAGTCGCTTCTTTAACTGCACTTGTTCAGTTTGAGTCAAAGGTTGGTCAAGTGCGTTACTCACAATAAACAAATCTTCTGCACGTTCTCCAATGGTTGATATTTTCGCTTGGTGTAATTTGAAATTAAGCGCAATAAATTGTTCACTGATATTAGCGAGCAGCCCCGGTGCATCTAATGCTTCAAGCTCAACCAAAGTGACATTGGTCTGGCTGGGGTAAAATCTAACCTTGGTTGTTACATCCAACTGTTTCATTTGCCGAGACATTTTACGCCTGTTGATATGCTCTTCACCCGGTTTGTTTAACTGAGTTTCTACTGCGTTTCGTAGACCATCCAAACGTGATGCAGAGGTGATCCTATCGCCGTTATGTTCAAAAATAATAAAGCTATCGAACATGTAACCATCTTGAGTGCGCATGATTTGTGCGTCGTGGATAGAGCAATTTCGGCTGTCTAGAACAGAGGCGATTTGGGAAAACATCATAGGCTTATCTTTGCCATACACAATAAGCTCGGCACCTGCTTTAGATGTATCTGCGCTAGTGCCAACTAGCAAGAAGTCGTCGGTCATAGGGTGAGCGGCTAAAATTAGGTTGGCGTGCCATGCGATTTGCGCCGGTTTGAAACGAGCAAAATAGTCATCGCTCAGGCGTTGCCAAAACTGTAATATTTGGGTCTCGTTCATGCCGTTTTCGAGCATCGAGGCCAGAGCTTTGGCTTGATGTTCGCTAACCCTGTCTTGCAAGGCGACTTTACACTCTAAACCATTATCTAGGGCTTTTTGTGTGAGTAAATATAACTCTCTTAACAATGTGGCTTTCCAATCGTTCCATAGATTGTCATTGGTTGCCCTGATATCTGCGAGGGTTAATACATATAAGTGGTTTAAATTGTTGTGTGTACGAACCGCTTGTGCAAACTCGTTGATAACGGTTGGATCATAAATATCTCGTCTTTGTGCGATAACAGACATTAACAGATGACTTTCCACTAACCACCTAATCAGTTCAGTGTCTTTGGCATTGATACCATGGTGGCGACAAAACTCTTCTACGTCCACGGCACCTAGTTTGGAGTGGTCACCATTGCGACCCTTGCCAATATCGTGATATATCGCGGCAATGTATAACAGTTCTGGCTTATCAAGATTTTTTACTATATTTCCACAACGGGGAAATTCTTTGTTGTCGGGTCGCGAATAATGATAGATATTCTTTACCAGCCGATGAGTATGTTCGTCGACTGTGTAGGCATGGAATAAATCAAATTGCATCATGCCTACTATATGATCCCACTGTGGGATATAGGCCTGCAAAATGCCATGTTTATGCATAATATCCCAGCCTAACGCGAAGAAACCAGGGTGTTTGGCAAGTTGTATAAACAGCTCACGACATTCGGCTCGCTCTACATAATATTGATTGCGAAACTTCCGTCTTGCCTCGCGTAATTGACGCAGGCAGCCTGAATGTAAGTCTTGTATTTCAGGGGTATCTGCAATCAGTAGAAGAAATTGTAATATGGCTTCGGGAGAGTCAAATACGTTCTCATTAGTCGGCGTAATATAGCCGTCGAGTAGTTCAAAGTGTTTATTGATCTTGGTTTGTTGTTTGACTTTTAAGCTCAGAACGTCTTGACTAAAGCGCTGCATTAACATTTTGTTCAGTTCATTAATGCGCCTGACGGTTCTGAAAAACGCTTTCATCATGCGTTCTACTGACACTTTACCTTCGTCACCATAGCCTAGCCGTGTGGCAACATCAGTTTGATAGTCAAACAACAGTCGATTTTCGCTGCGCCCAGCCACAATGTGTAAGGCAAACCTAATTCGCCAAAGGTTTTCACGACATTCTATTAATTCATCAAATTCCTGTTGATTAAAATAACCATGCTCTAGTAAATCTTTGCCGTCTGTAGCATTAAAATGTTTCTTTGCCACCCAGCCAATAGATTGGATATCACGCAGGCAACCTGGACTTTCTTTCACGTTTGGCTCTAAGTTATATGAAGTATCTTTGAATTTTCTATGACGTTGTTTTTGTTCCTGGTATTTTGCTAAGAAAAAATCTTTACTACTCCAATATCCTCGTAAGCCTTCAAAGGTTGCCTGACAGCCGTTTAATAAACGAGCTTCGACTAAGTTTGTGGCTACAGTGACGTCTTGTTTAGCCAGTTGAAACGTTTCTTTGATGGTGCGCACTGATTGCCCAACATCTAGTCCTATATCCCATAACAGGGTAATGAACTGGCTAATATGCTCTTGTTGATCTTTAGATAATGACTTTTTACTCAGCAGTAATAAATCAATATCCGAGTGGGGTTGCAGTTGCCCTCGTCCATATCCACCCACTGCAACTAAGGCCAAATGTTGCTCTTTATGCAAATCCATTAATTGCCAAATATGCCTGAGCAATGCATCGACTAATGTGGCTCTTCCCAGAACGAGTCCTGTTACTTCTCCTCTACCCAATTCACTGTCTAGCCACTCGTAGCTGTTTGTCACTATAGTTTTGTAGGCAGCAATATTATCTATACTGTTAATCAGTTTTATTTGGCTAAGTAGGCTTTGTAAAGACAATGTGAATACCTTTAAACGGGTGGCTGCCTGATTTACTGGCACAAATTACGTGAATCATGAGTTATGACAAATAACTATTTATGGCTAGTAATAATTATTTATCATAAGGTTTGATTGATTTTAGCTAGCCCAATCTCTGGCTAGTGGTTAATTACGCGCTCGATCTCTTCATCATCTCGTAAGGTTAATATTTCGACACCGTTTGCAGTGACTAACAAGGTATGTTCCCACTGCGTGCTTAAACTGCGATCTTTAGTGACTACAGTCCATTTATCGGGTAACACTTTTGAATGACGCTTCCCTGCATTGATCATAGGTTCAATGGTAAAACACATTCCCTCTTCAAGGGTTTCGCCGGTGTTGGGTTTTCCGTAATGCATTACCTGTGGCTCTTCATGGAAGTTAGCACCTATGCCGTGACCACAATATTCACGCACAATTGAATAGTTGTGGCTTTCAGCATACCGCTGAATAACATGGCCAATGTCGCCTAAACGAGCGCCCGGCTTGACCATTTTTATGCCTTTATACAAAGACTCTTGCGTCACTCTTATCAGTCTTTCAGTCATTATGGAGGGTTTGCCCACTACAAACATCTTTGATGTATCGCCGTGATAACCCTCTTTAATGACCGTTACGTCAATATTGACTGAGTCACCATCTTTAAGTTGTTTATCAGCTGGAATGCCATGACAAATAACATGGTTGACTGAAGTGCAAATAGATTTAGGGAAAGGAGGACTACCATAATTAAGAGGAGCAGGGATGCACTTTTGCACATTAACGATGTAGTCGTGACAAATCTGATCCAGCTCATTGGTGGTCACGCCTTTTTTGACATACTCACCGATCATTTGTAATACATCTGCGGCAAGGCGGCCAGCGACGCGCATTTTTTCAATTTCAGCTGTTGTTTTAATTGTGGCGGGCAATACTTTATTCCTACTAAATACAATTCGTTTAGATAGTCACTATTGTATCTTTTCGTACTGTATCCCGCCAGAGCTGAATAAATATGCTTATTAAATTTACTCTCTATGCTCAAACACTGTTGGTGTGAAGTGTCTACTTTTAACAATAGTGGCTAATTGTTAGGATGGATTGGTATAAGACTTTACTTGAATACAACTCATCCCCATGCTATAAAGCGCACCGCTGAAATTAATGAGGGTGAAAGCCCCACGTAATTATCGCGAAGTAGCTAAGTAACTTAGCGTCAATATCACACATACATCGACACACTTTTCGGGGTGTCTACGAAGAATTATTCTGAGTGGATCGAGAACTGGGATGTATGGAGGCCTAACCCCATATTAAGGAATCTTTATAATGGCAAATGTATCTATGCGCGACATGCTTCAGGCAGGCGTACACTTTGGACACCAAACTCGTTACTGGAACCCAAAAATGAAGCCTTTCATTTTCGGCTCACGTAACAAAGTTCATATCATCAATCTTGAAAAAACTGTTCCTATGTTCAACGAAGCACTTAACTTTGTTGGCGGCGTAGCTTCTAAGAAAGGCAAAATCCTTTTTGTTGGTACTAAACGCGCCGCAAGTGATGCAGTAAAAGACGCCGCAGACAAATGTGACCAATTTTATGTTAACAAACGCTGGTTAGGCGGAATGTTAACGAACTGGAAAACAGTTCGTCAGTCAATCAAACGTTTAAAAGAACTTGATCAGCAAAGCCAAGACGGTACGTTCGAAAAATTGACCAAAAAAGAAGTGTTAATGCTGACGCGCGAAATGACCAAGCTTGAAACTAGTCTTGGTGGAATTAAAAACATGGGTGGTTTACCAGATGTGTTATTCGTTGTTGATGCTGACCATGAACACATTGCTATCACTGAAGCGGGCAACTTGGGTATCCCAGTTGTTTCAATTGTTGATACTAATTCAAATCCAGATGGCGTTGATTACATCATACCTGGTAATGATGATGCTATCCGCGCTGTTCAACTTTATTTGAACGCTGCAGCGGATGCTGTTCTTAATGGTCGTGATCAAAACTTAGAAGCGCAAGCTGAAAAAGGTGAGTTCGTAGAAGCGGCTGAGTAATCAGCCTGGCGACAAACGACACTATAGGTAACGAGTATCTCGCTACCTAACACGAATAAATCAAACGGGGGCTTCGCCCCTGTTTTTAAATGTTTAATATCAAATTATTTTGCTGAGGAAACGAAAATGGCAGTGACTGCAGCCCTAGTTAAAGAATTGCGTGAGCGTACAGCCGCCGGCATGCTTGATTGTAAAAAGGCCTTGGTTGAAACCGATGGCGACATCGAGCTGGCAATCGAAAATATGCGTAAAAATGGTCAAGCGAAAGCCGCTAAAAAGGCAGGTCGTATCGCCGCTGAAGGTGTGATTTTGACTAAAATTGCTAATGGTGTAGCAACTATGATGGAAGTCAACAGTGAAACTGACTTCGTTGCTCGTGATGATGGTTTTATCAAGTTCGGTCAACAGTTAATTGAAGTTGCATTTGCAAATAAAATTAACGATATGGACACACTAAATAATACTGAAGTTGATGGCGTTAAAATCAGTGATTTACGTGACACTTTAGTCACCAAAATTGGCGAGAATATCAGTCCTCGCCGTGTGATCACTGTTGAAGGTGATAACCTTGGTGCTTATGTGCATAGTGCCCGTATTGGTGTTATCGCGATTCTACAAGGCGGTGATGAAGAATTGGCTAAAGACATCGCTATGCATGTTGCCGCTTCTAGCCCGCAATTTGTGAAGCCTGAAGATGTGCCTGCTGAAGTGGTTGCTAAAGAAAAAGAAATTCAGCTTGATATCGCTCTTCAATCTGGTAAACCACCTGAAATTGCAGAAAAAATGATTTCTGGGCGTATGAAGAAATTCACTGGCGAAATAAGTTTGACAGGTCAGCCTTTCGTCAAAAACCCTTCTATTCTAGTTGCTGATTTACTTAAATCAAAAGGTGCCGATGTGATTAACTTCGTACGTTTTGAAGTAGGTGAAGGCATCGAGAAAAAAGAAGAAGACTTTGCTGCTGAAGTTGCTGCGCAAATGGCAGCCGTTAAAAAATAAAAATGCCATAGGCATGAATACCAATATCAATTTTAATTCACGCTGAAACATGCATTTTAAAGTTGTTTGGGTATAATACGAGCACCTCAAATTGAGGTGCTTTTTATTGTATACCCATATTGTTTTGAATCTTTGGTTTTGAGACAACTTGAGCTTATATAGAATAGGCCTACAGACCCTTTATCATCGCCGCCTTTATCACCTTAAGGAAATAACAATCTATGAGTATCGCAGCTAAGTCCGCTTATCGAAGAATATTGTTAAAACTAAGTGGTGAAGCACTAATGGGAGACGAAGGCTTCGGCATCGATCCTAAAGTGTTAGAGCGCATGGCTCAAGAAATCAAAGAAATAGTTGAACTGGGTGTGGAAGTGGGATTGGTTATCGGTGGGGGTAACATTTTTCGAGGAGAAGGTTTGGCTAAAGCTGGCATGAACCGTGTGGTCGGTGACCATATGGGTATGTTGGCCACTGTAATGAACGGTCTTGCTATGCGTGATGCGTTGCACCGTGCTTTTGTTAATGCCCGTTTGATGTCTGCCATCCCACTTAATGGTGTGTGTGACGCTTACAACTGGGCAGAGGCTATCAGTTTATTAAAATCTGGTCGGGTGGTGATTTTTTCTGCCGGTACTGGTAATCCATTTTTCACCACTGACTCAGCCGCTTGTTTGCGCGGCATTGAAATCGAGGCAGATGCGGTGTTAAAAGGCACCAAAGTAGATGGTGTATACGACGACGATCCGGCTACAAACCCAGAAGCAAAATTATACAAAGTATTGTCTTATGCTGAAGTACTAGACAAAGAATTAAAAGTGATGGATTTGGCCGCTTTTACCCTCGCTCGCGATCATAACGTGCCAATTCGTGTTTTTAACATGAATACACCTGGCTGTATGAAGGCAGTTGTGATGGGTGAAGATGTAGGTACGTTGATCTGCCACCCTGAAGAAATAAAGTAGAAATAGGAAAACTATCGTGATTGACGAAATTAATGATGATGCGCGTCAGCGTATGGAAAAAAGTATTAGTGTATTAAAAGGGCAGCTTTCAAAAATTCGTACTGGCCGCGCACATCCTAGCTTGCTAGATAGCATTATGGTGCCTTATTACGGCTCAAACACGCCACTTAAACAGTTAGCTAATATTATCGCTGAAGATTCGCGCACGTTAGCACTAACCGTGTTTGATAAAAGTTCTGCAAAAGCGGTTGAAAAGGCCATTATGCAATCGGACTTAGGGCTTAATCCTATGAGTGCGGGTTCTGTGATGCGTATTCCTATGCCCGCTTTGACTGAAGAGCGTCGTAAAGATTTAATTCGTGTTGTACGCGGCGAAGCTGAGCAAGGCAAAGTGGCTATTCGTAATATTCGTCGTGATG
>QIJM01000403.1 GCA_003232445.1 Paraglaciecola arctica | reverse complement strand
TTTGTGACTAACTAGTTGAAACAAATAGCCTTGTTCGACTAGTTATTGTTGATAATAGTTGTTGACCTGCGGTAGGTTAGAGATATAATACTTGTGCTTGAAAGTAAGTTTGATATTTATGTACATTGTTTCGACGTTCCATTGTAGTACCTGGTCTCGTAGCTCATAAGTAATTGCAACACACTTCAGCACAACTTACGTCTCTTAGGAGACATAATTACTCTTGAAAAATATAGGAAAGACTATGTCTGCAACTACAGGTACAGTAAAGTGGTTTAACGAATCAAAAGGTTTCGGTTTCATTCAACAAGAAAACGGCCCTGATGTTTTTGCTCATTTCCGTGCTATCACAGGTACTGGCTTTAAAACTTTGGCCGAAGGTCAAAAAGTTGAGTTCACTGTAACTCAAGGCCAAAAAGGTCCTCAAGCTGAGAACATCGTAGTACTTTAATTATTAAATAATTAGAATTCAATAAAAAAAGCAAACCTTATGGTTTGCTTTTTTTATGTCTAGAGGAAAAGAAAAAGAAAGCTGCGGGCTTCGAGCCGCGAGCTCAAAAGAAAGAAGAAAAAAGATAAGATAGTGAGAAGGAAGTGTTTACCTTCTTTCACTGTAATCGAAGAAGCTTTTGCAAAATAGCTCGTAGCTGTTTATTTCATTCCGTTAATTCACCGCGCAAGTTTGCAATTAGCTGGCGTTTGATATGGCTTGGCGGCATGTCTTTGCTGAGTAAATAATGCAACTTAGCCAAAGCGGCTTCTGGGGTCATGTCTTGGCCTGACACTACGCCTACTTCTCGTAATACATGGCCATTAGCATAACCGCTCATATTGACTTTGCCGCGCACACATTGAGTACAGTTTAGGACAATTATACCTTGTTGATCCGCAATGGATAATTGTTTCAGCAAGCTTGGGTTCTGTGGCGCGTTACCCACCCCAAAGCTAAGCAGTATTAAGGCTTTAACCGGTTGCTGTAAGGTATTTTTAATCACATCAGTACTGATACCAGGGTATAAGGTTACTACACCTATCGGCTGTGATTTAATTTGACTAACACGTAGATTTTTACTGGTGTCTATGCCAAGTAAATTTTTGTCAACCTCAATATTAATACCTGCTTTGAGTAACGGCGGAAAATTAGGTGAACCAAAAGCATTAAACCCATCAGCATCAAGTTTGCGGCTGCGATTGCCTCTAAACAGTTGATTGTTGAAAAATAAACTGACTTCAGCGATAGGGTAGTTGGCTGCAATGTATAAAGCGTTTAACAGGTTTACCTGTCCGTCAGAGCGCAACTGTGCAAGGGGAATTTGTGAGCCTGTGACGATCACAGGTTTACCCAAGTCTTCGAGCATAAACGACAGCGCTGAGGCAGTGTAAGCCATAGTGTCTGTACCATGTAAAATGATAAAACCGTCGTATTGTTGGTGGTTCTGGTGAATATCATTGGCGATTTGTTGCCAATCAGACGGACTCATATCCGAAGAGTCAAGCAGATTATCGTATTCGTGGATCGTAAAATCGGGCATTTCGCTGCGGTGAAACTCAGGCATATTGGCCAATGTTTCAGTTAAAAAACCAGCGGCGGGAATAAAACCTTGGGAAGAGGGGCGCATACCAATCGTACCGCCTGTGTATGCCACATATATATGTTTTTTCATAACTCGATCTTATTCTTATTCTTGACTACTGTAACGCTTGTTCTCGAAATTAACCAATAATTCCATTAAATTAGAGATCGAAAGACTGATTTACAAATATGATTAAAGAAGAAACTTACTTTGCTCAATCGAGTGTCAATTATTACCTAATAAAAAGTTTGCAATAACGTAGAATGTTGATGGTTGCAGCAATAATAAATTCTAAAATTAAGATCGAATAAAGAGAGTTACTCATGAATAAAAAACATCTTGTCCTTGCCGTCGCTTTTTCACTTGGGTTAGCTGGTTGTAGTCAGCCAAGTACACCACAAGTTGAACTGGTTAAAGAGGAGAGTGTTGCAGAAATAGCATCAGAGTCTGCAAAAGCTAAGGCGTTGTATCAAGCGTATTTTGACGAAAGTATGCAGATGAATCCTATTTATGCGACCTATGTTGGGGTCAATCAATACAATGATCGCTTCAGTTTGCCGATTAATAAAGAAAATATTGCTAAGGCCTTAGCTTTCGAAGAGAAATATTTTGCTGAGGTGATGATGATTGATACATCGGCATTTAGCGGGCAGGACTTATTAAGTTACCAGATATTTTTGAGTGCCAGGGAGCTGGACATTAAAGGTCGCAAATTTCCGAGTCATCTTATTCCTATCCATCAGATGGGTGGTGCACATACTACTTTCGCCTCTCTTGGTTCTGGCCAAAGTGCGCAACCATTTAATACAGCGCAGGACTATCGTAACTTTATCCAGAGAGCTGATGGTTTTGCGATTTATATGGACAGCGTGATAGTGGCCATGCAAGAAGGTATTGAACAATCGGTAGTATTGCCTAAGCCATTGATTGAAAAAGTATTGCCTCAGTTACAAGTACATATCTTGGAAGATGTGACTCAAAGTGTTTTTTATGGTCCTTTGGAAAAATTGCAAGACAATGAAGCTATTTCAGATCCTGAAAAAACAAGCATAAAAAGTGCTTATATCGACAGTATAAAAAATGTCATCATCCCGGCCTATAGTCGTGTACACAAATTTATGTCTGAGGTTTACCTAGCAAAAGGTCGAGACACATTTGGTTTAGCAGACTTGCCTAACGGCAAAGCATGGTATGAATTCCGCATCGAAACCAATACAACCTTACCGCTAACCGCAGAAGAAATTCATGCTTTTGGCCAACAAGAAGTAGCACGTATTCTAGCTGAAATGACTAAGGTTAAAGAAACAGTTGGGTTTGAAGGTGACTTACCAGCCTTTTTTGAATTTTTGCGCACAGATGAGCAATTTTTCTTTGAGTCAGAGCAAGCCTTAATTGATGGTTATACCCAAGTAAAAGAAAAAATTGATAGCCGTATACCCTTGTTGTTTGAGGTATTCCCAAAAGCTGATTACGAAGTTAGGGCAGTAGAAGCATTTCGTGCTGCATCCTCTGCAGGTGCAAGTTATCAGAGCCCAGCACCAGATGGCTCTAGGCCAGGCATATTTTATATCAATGCTTACAACTTAAAAGCACAGCCCAAATACTTGATAGAAACCTTAAGTGTTCATGAAGCCGCACCCGGCCACCATTTCCAAATTGCCATTCAACAAGAAGTAGAAAGCTTGCCAGATTTTCGTAAATTTGGTGGTTACACAGTGTTTGCAGAGGGATGGGCGTTGTACGCCGAGAGTTTAGGCAAAGAAATGGGCTTATTTACCGACCCTTACATGTGGTATGGCCGTTTATCAGATGAGCAGCTACGCGCCATGCGTTTGGTGGTGGATACAGGTTTACACGCATTTGGTTGGACACGCCAACAAGCGATTGATTTTATGATAGATAACTCGTCTCTTGCGCCATCAGATATAGAGGCTGAGGTAGAGCGTTATATCGCCATAGGCGGGCAAGCTGTGAGTTACAAAGTGGGCCAACGACATATCCGAATGCTCAGAAATAAAGCACAGCAGATACTAGGCGATAAGTTTGATGTGAAGAAGTTTCATACTCAAGTGTTAATTGATGGTGCCTTGCCTATGCCTATTCTTGAGGCAAAAATAGATAGATGGATTGAACAGCAAAAAAGCTAACTTAAGATGTGACTGTTAAATAAGGAAGTTTGGCGGTCGAATTTATCTAAGGAACAAGCTATGGGGTTGATTGGAATAGTCCTAGTCTCACTCAAAATTTTCTGAATACAACTTACGAGCAGGGACGCTTTCATATCGTTTTAATAAACGGCTAAATAGCTCGTCATCTAAGATGCCGTCGAGGGAAGCAACTACATCAGCTAAGTTGTTATCCTTTGTGCGGCAGCAGTCTTGATAGTGGGTAATAAGCTCAGTCAAAGTGGTATTATGCTTTTGAATCAATAACTGATCCGCATATACAAAAAAGTAAGCACCACCCCAATAGGCGGCTGGGTATTGCTTGTTGTCCATTAAACGTCTGGCAATTGATGCGGCGGTTAAGTCACTATTAAACCAACGCAAGTGGGGTGAAATTTTTGCTTGGTAACGTTCGTCTAATGTCCCTTTTAACACATCCGCTTGTGCCATAATCTGATATTGCATAAAGCTGGCAAAACCTTCTGAAAACCATCTGTATTCTGAGCCTAAATAGGGTAGTGCCATGTGTGCCAGTTCATGATACACGGTCCAGTCATTGACAAATTTTGTGATACCAAAACGAGCGTCTACATGAAAATGTACGCTGCCTTTTCCATCTCGTCTTGTATAAGCCCAAGGCACAGGTTGATTGGACTTTCTGGGGTAGAGGTGCAATGCAATCGGTGTTGGGTAAATGCCTAAGGTGGCTCGTGTTGCATTTACTCCTTGGGTTAGCCAGCTTTCCAGCATCTCGACCTGTTCGCCTTTAAAGGCAGACAGCCCATGTACTCTAAATTGATTTTCTGTCACAGCCATCACTCGAAACAAGGGGATCACGAACAAAATACAGATGCTTAGTTTGAGCGTTTTCGATATGAGTGAATACGTCATTATTGGGTTATAGACGTAAGGTATTTGAGTGGACATCGGTAGGGTATAATCATACTTTTCCTTAATAAGCCTGACAAATTCAAGTCAGTCATTATAAAGACCTGATTAAGCTAAACTCTATTGCTTGTATTTTCTTAAGTTGCCTACATTTACATGTCAGTAATCTATGAATTGTGAGCTAGGCAAATTCCTGACATTATTTTTTCTGCCTATTTGTGTGCATACGGTTAGGAGTGAATTAAGTGACTATCTTCAATCGTATTACTTTAATTGATGCTGTGATTATTGCCCTTAAGGTAAGTCCACCAATCGAGTTTTCAACTGGTAATAACAGACATCTAAATTGCCATTGCCTTTAAAATGAAAGAACTCGTTGTCTAATGTTTTCGCACTGGTTAAACGCTGGGTCACTTGGTCTGAGTTTTGCTCTTGGATTTGAATCTTTAGCTGGTTTTGCGGACTGACATCCTTAGCCAGTTTTGCCCAGAGTATTTTGCTGCGTTTAGTGGTGTCTTCGATGACACCGCTGGCGTTATTCATATTGGCGCGATTGAGCGCCTGAACGGCTGGCATGCCATAAATTACGCGGCCAATTGTGCTCATATTTCTGTCAAGGTGGCGGGTCGCTTGCCCTATCACTATATAAAATTCGGTACTTGCTGAATTTGCATCTACATCTCTGGCAAAAGCCACTGCACCGGGACAATGTAAAAGCCATTCTTGCTTAGCGTTAGGATCACGCCCCGCAGCGAAACCATGTAAATAACCAGTTTGTGGGGCAATAAAGTCTGGTGACTGTACCAACATAAAGTCTGATTTTGTTGGAGTAGGGCGGTTAAACTCAGCATTTAATAGTGCTTTATTTTTGCTTGGTTTTTTTTCTGAAAAATCACCGGCTTGTGCAACAAAACCATCAATCACTCGATAAAAGTCTAAACCGTCGTAAAACCCTTCTGCTACCAAGTTTTTAAATCTTGCGACATGTTTGGGAGTCATAAAAGGGGCAAGTTCGATGATCACAGTACCGGTTTCAAGCTCAAGATAAACAAGATTATCCGATACAGGTGTTCGCCACTTAGCTTGAGCAAAGCTGTACTGGCTAACGAGTAAATAGAGTAAAACTAAAACAATTGAATATTTCATAACATACGCTAATTGTTAGGATGGATTGGTATAAGTACAATAAACCAGGCATAAATTGAGGGCAAGAAACAATCGATGTGGGTTCTCATTCTTTACTATTTTGCCGAAGTGTAAACCTATTTAGACGTAGAATAACGCTACGCGGATGTGAGTGTAAGGAAGTAATAAAGATTAAGGCGGCTACTAATCAATTTCCAGTATTGAAATTATCACTCTCCCACAACCGAGTTTGCTTAGAAAACTAATGTCTCTAACACGGTTTCGTGTTTGCTGATAACCCATTAATCGTCTCGTAAAAGTGGTGCCAGCATAGACTCTAATCCATTTACTTTAACCTCATGCATCAAAGCCAGTTGCTGTCCCAATTTTCCCTCAGGAAAACCTTTGTTACTAAACCAAACTAAATAAGGTTCAGGCAAGTGCAATAACTTTCTACCGGCGTATTTGCCAAATGGCATAGTTTGATTGATTGCGTCTAATAGCGCTTGTTTATCCAATGTCTGACTCATGATGTTGATGTTGTTGTGTTTGCCAAAGCTTTTTATAAGCGCCGTTTAAGTCGAGTAACTGACGATGACTGCCTTGCTCTAATATTCGCCCATTGCCCATCACCACAATTTTATCGGCATCAACAATGGTCGATAAGCGGTGCGCAATCACGAGGCTAGTATGGCCTTGTGATATCTCTTTTAGTGCAGTCAAAATTGCTTGTTCTGATTGGCTGTCGAGGGAGGAAGTTGCCTCGTCGAATACCATAATGGGTGGACGTTTTAATATAGTCCTAGCAATCGCCACTCGTTGTTTTTCACCACCAGAGAGCTTAAGGCCGCGTTCACCAACGGGTGTTTGCTCACCATCTGGTAGTGACGCGATAAAGCCGCGAAGGTGGGCTAAGTCGATGGCTTGCTGTACTTCGGCATCGGTCGCATCTGGCCGTCCGTAACGAATGTTTTCTAAAATAGTGTCGTTGAATAACACGGTATCTTGAGGAACGATACCTATGGCTTTGCGCAATGAGTGCTGATTGACCTCACTGATATTTTGCCCGTCGATGCTGATACTGCCGTTTGTAGTATCGTAAAATCTAAATAATAACTTCACTAGGGTTGATTTGCCTGAACCACTTTCTCCTACCACCGCGACTTTTTGCCCAGGTAGGATATCAAAACTAATATCATGCAAAATAGTGCGGTCAGGGCGATAACTAAATTGCACTTGGTTAAAGCTTATTTTCCCTTGGCTGATTATTAAGTCTTTGGCGCTTTCATCTATTGGTACATTTGGCTGTTTATCTAACAGGT
This sequence comes from Paraglaciecola arctica, assembly GCA_003232445.1. Classification (GTDB taxonomy): domain Bacteria; phylum Pseudomonadota; class Gammaproteobacteria; order Enterobacterales; family Alteromonadaceae; genus Paraglaciecola; species Paraglaciecola arctica_A. Next base: position 1,016 of record QIJM01000403.1, on the reverse strand, counting down.
CAAATAGATTTTCTATATTGGCTAACGAACCACGTATTTCTCGGTATACAAACCCCAAGAAATTTAATGGCATAAATATCTGCATGGTGAAGGCGTTGATTAATACAAAGTCGCCAATGGTCATGTTGCCTTGTGCAACGTGATAGGCTGCTAATGCCATCATACTGGTCATAGCGATAGCGATAATTGACGCCTGACCGCCGTTTAACGCGAATAATGACAAACGGTTCTTTCGCCTTGCCGTTTCCCAGTTGGCTAAGTCATGATCGTATCTGTTTGCTTCGTAGTTTTCGTTATTAAAATACTTAACGGTTTCGTAGTTAAGCAAGCTGTCTATGGCTCTTGAGCTGCTGCTGGAATCGGCTTGATTGACCTCGCGTACGTACTTAGTACGCCAGTCTGTTGCTTTGACCGAAAAGCTTACATAACTGACCACTGAAACCAAAATAATCAGTGCAAAACTTACCCCGTAGTTGTAGAACAACACACCCACCACCACGGTTATTTCAAATAGTGTTGGGACAATGTTGAAAACTAAAAAGCGCATTAAAAAATTGATACCGCTGGTGCCGCGTTCTATGTCTCTAGATAATCCGCCTGTTTGCCGATTGAGATGAAAATCTAAGTCTAAATTATGTAAGTGTCGAAATACTTGTAAACCTAAACGGCGCATGGCTCGCTCGGTAACGCGTCCGAAAAGGGTGTCTCTTATCTCGCCAAACAATACATTAGCCAAACGCAGTAGACCATAAGCCGCCACTAAGCCAAACGGCACCAGTACAATCGCGTTAGCTGACGGATCTGCATTAAGCTCATCAACCGTATATTTGAGAATGAATGGCAAATAGATGCTGGCTGTTTTGGCGGCAATTAAACAAAGCAGGGCGAGGCCTACTCTAAGTTTGAATTCTGTTAAATACGGCCATAGTTGGGAAAATATACGCCAGTTTATTGGCGTATCATCATTAATGGGAAAACGATTGGGACGCATGAGTTTAGTGTTTTACCTTAAGTGT
>QIJM01000643.1 GCA_003232445.1 Paraglaciecola arctica | reverse complement strand
ATTAAACGCCACGTCAACAACACTGTCATTCAATCCAACAAATGCGCAACAGGATTAAGTATGAATAAATCAATAACACGTATTGCCAAAATGGATGATTGGTATTTTGAAGTAAAGATGGTCAGAGCAATAAAATCAAAAAATTATGGTGACCCCTACTCAGCTATTGCACACCTGACTGCCAGTGGAGAGCAGATGCACATAGACTCACATTTATCAATCAAGGACGAAGAACTCAGCAAAGATGACTTCATGACAATTTACAAGTTTTGTCAGTCAATGGGGATGAAGAGCATTAGTTATGACAGAATTAAAAATGGCTTTAGAACATCAAAACAAGTAGATATTTCAGAAAACCAACAGCCAAGACCTAATATACGCTTAGTAAAATAATTTGACGACAGCGGGACGTAAAAAAGCGCTGTGTATACACCAAGAACTTGGTACAACGTATTACACAGCGCTCAAAGTTAAACAGTGAAGGTTTGAATAAGGGTCCAACTATCAATTCAGCTAAACGATAACCAAAACTTGCTGAATAAAAGGTGAACAACTTATGAATTTAAAACCAGATGAGCAGGATTAAAGCTTATTTGCGTGCCAATACAATACAAACGACACACTACCAAAGCCTAAAAAGCCTAGTGCCACGGGTGTGATGGAAGAATCAACAAAACTGCCGATCAAAACAGCAGTAGGCACTGAAATCAGACTACTTAGTGATCCGATAATAGCCGCTCCCAAGCCAGCCGTTTTGCCCAAAGGCTGCATAGCCATAGCATTTATGTTACCAAACAAAATTCCAATGCAAAAAAACGCACAAAACAACACAGAAACAAATTGCCATAAAGGCGGAACGCCATCATGAACTAAACATAAAGCCGTTAACACTGCAGAAAATAGCAACCAACCTAACATCGCCCAAGTGCATAAAGTTCGCATACCCAAACGCATCACTAAATTGCCATTAATAAAAGATGCCAGCCCTATGGAAAATGCCAACAAAGCAAAATACATAGGAAACAATTCACCCGTATCATAAATATGTTGGAACAGGGTTTGAGAAGAGCTGATATAGGCCAAAAACGCGCCAAAGATGGTGCCAGCCGATAGAGTATAGAACATCACTAATTTATGAGTCAGGATGAACTTGCTTGAAATCCACAATTGCAACCAACTAAAAGGCAGGCGCTTTTCTTTAGGTAAAGTTTCAGGTTGGCGAATAAAAAACCATATGCCAATCAGTAACCCGTAAATCAAAAATGATGAAAAAATATGCTGCCATGAAAACCAAAACATTATGGTTTGACCAAAAATAGGTGCCAACATAGGCACTAAAATAAACACCATCATAATAAAAGACATAACTCTTGCCATGGCTTCACCTTCATACTTATCTCGGATCACTGCCAAGGTCGCCACTCTTGGCCCTGAGACACCAAAGGCTTGAATAATACGACCAATTAGCATCACCTCTAACGATTCAGCATACATACAAACTAGTGACCCGATGGCAAAAATGATCAAACCAGAAATAATCGCATAACGTCTGCCCTTGCTATCAGACAAAGGCCCATAATAAAGCTGCCCAAAGGCCATACCGATAAAAAATAGCGAAACAATTAAGTGGTTTTGTCTAGGGTCAGTAATGTCTAAGTCAGCACCAATTTGAGTTAATGCTGGCAGCACCGCATCTATGCTTAGAGCAACCAAGGATGTCATCAATGCCATCAGCGCAACAAATTCAAATAAGCCAATATCAGTTTTTGTTTTGCTGGAAGTGGAATTGTGATTGGATGACATGTTGAAACCAGTGAATTTTAAGGCTGAATTTTAGCACTGCCGATTGGTCGTGCTTAGAATTTTTAGCTAACTCTTTAAGTGGGTGCTTATTAAAAGCATCTACTCTCCTAAATTTGTTTTAGATATTTACTCGCCGTACGCTAACTCAAGAGTATATCTGCGAGATTTCTGAAGTATCCATGATTGTATCTTATACCAATCCATCCTAACAATTAGTCACTCACATCATGATGAACGGCACCCAATCTCGACTTATCGATAACTGCTCCTGCGTTATTCTACCTATACAAACACCCACTCAATAATTTTATGATAAAAACTGATGCCGATTATCACATTAAATGGAAACGTTAAACCCAGCGAAGCCAACATCGCCAAACCAATATCAGCATCATCGATACTGCTTTTTATTGCAGCAGGCGCGGCAATATACGATGCACTAGCCAGTAAACTAGCTAAAATCACCGTTGAACCCACACCTAAGTCCAAGAAATAGCCAGTTGCGATACCAAAGAAAGCTAGAATACTAGGTGCCAACAGAGCAAACACTAACAAGCGCCAATGTTTAAAGGGGATAGGTTGCAAAGTGCTGGCCGCGACTAACCCCATCTCTAATAAAAACAATGCGAGAACGGCTTTAAAGGCACCAGTAAACAACTCAGTCACTTCGCTGCCGGTTTGATAACCATACATAAAACCAATTATCACCCCACCTAAAAGTAAAATAACGCCTCTATTGGTAAAGGATTCATGCCACAAATTGCCCATGCTAGTAGATTTTGCGCCGGTTTGATAACGGCGATACAACAACAGCCCAACCACAATGGCTGGGAGTTCTAATAAGACTAAATATAAAGTGACTTGAGCAGATACAGCGAGCTGGTTGGTTTCGACATAAGCCAGCGCGACTGCAAAGGTACCGGCACTTACCGATCCATAATGCGCAGCAATACTGGCACTATCTGCTAATGATAATTGCACCAGTTTTCTTAGTATCGGGAATAACAACAGCGGAATAATGCCACCTAATGCCCCAACTAATAAAAGCTCAGGCACTAACTCCCAGCTAAGTTTGCCGTGTAACGCCATACCACCTTTAAGGCCGATGGTTAACATCAGCAATAAACTCATAGTGTCGTAAGTAGCTTTGGGTACCTTTAAATCAGAACGAACTAAGCCTGCGATAAGGCCAAGCAGAAAAAACATGACAACAATGTCAGGCATAGCGGTCTCTTATTATGAATTGAGATATATGCGGTCTAGGATATAGGTATAACGAACTCTTTCAACCCCAAATAAGCACCACGATAGAGAATAAAACAGGGTTAGACAACGGTTTATTACTCTTGGTGAAAGGTTATACTAATGACAAGTTTACCCAGTAAATAAGTATAAGTGGCCCCTTAATGAAAAAAATACTGCTGTCTGTCGCCATCCTCATTGTTGTTTTAGTGGTTATTTTGTTTTACCGCGCCAACAGCGTATTTAAAAACAACCAATATCAAGTAACAGAGTCTCTAACACCTATTACATTAGATGAAAGCGCAGTGATAGACAGATTTAGTCAAGCACTACAAATTCCCACCATCTCCTATGACGATACAAGCCAGCTTGATCACGCGGCGTTTCAAGCCTTTCATCAACATTTAGCGCAATCTTTTCCGTTAGTGCATGCAAAAACACGGCTCACTAAGTTCAATTATTACAGCATGGTTTACCATCTAAAAGGGCAAAATCCGCAACTCAAACCAGCACTTTTTATGGGGCATATGGATGTGGTGCCTGTTGATGAACAAACCAAAGACCAATGGCTACAGCCGCCATTTAGCGGCAAAGTGGTAGACGGCGTGATTTGGGGTAGAGGTGCGATTGACGACAAAGTCAGTGTGCTAGCACTAATGGAATCAATGGAATGGTTTTTAACACAAGATATAGTGCCACAAAGAGATATCTATTTTGCCTTTGGTCACGATGAAGAAGTAGGCGGCGAAGGCGCAAAAGCCATAGCTAAATATTTTGTTGAGCAAAATATTCAGTTTGAATTTATCTTAGATGAAGGCGGCGTAATTACCGATGGTATTATTCCCGGTACTACTCAACCCATAGCGCTAGTGGGTGTGGCCGAAAAAGGCTTTGTAAATTTTAGGCTTACAGTCGAAGGCGAAGGTGGGCACTCATCGCAACCACCAGCACATACTGCAGCCGGTATTTTAGCCAGCGCTATAGTGAATGTAGAAAACAACCCATTTGACGCTCGCCTCGAATTTTTTGATTTAATGTTCGATAACATTGCTTATTCGATGCCTTTATCCAAGCGCTTACCTCTGGCCAATTTATGGATGTTTGAACCATTGGTACTCAGCACGCTACTTACAAGCCCCAGCTCAGCAGCAAGCACTCGCACCACCACAGCGGTAACTATGTTACAAGGCAGCACTAAGTCAAACGTACTGCCAACTATTGCAACGGCAGTAGTAAATTTAAGAATTTTACCAGGCGATACAGTGAGTAGTATTCAAGCGCATCTTGAACGAGTTATTGATGATCCTCGTGTGACTCTTTCCATTGAGCTCGCAAGTGAAGCATCAGCTGTATCACCCACCGATAATATTGGATTTAAGTTAATAGAAAGCTCAATAAGACGTTTGAACGATAATGTACTTGTCACTCCCTACTTAGTTCTAGGGGCAACAGATTCAAGACATTTTCAACACCTGTCTAACAATATCTATCGCTTTATGATGGTCTCACTGGATCCAACCACGCTAAAACAGTTCCACGGACTTAATGAGCAAATAACTGTACCGGATTACCTCAACGCCATTCAATTTTATTATACGATGTTGGCACAAACAGCCAGTGGAAACCAAGCACCTAAATAACCAGAGTTCAATGGCTGGGGTTAGCTCGGAAACCCTTCACACTTGTTAGCTTGCTTACCATGGTCATACCAACTAGCCCGTTCAGCCCAAAATATGTTGTCGTTGGGTTGAATATTTGGCTTAGCATCTAAACTACCCGCTGGCACAATTAGGGCTTTGCCATTCTTAGTGACAAATGGCAAACCAGAGCCACATTCAGTGCAAAACACCACAGTAAAATCGCGATCCGGGTAGTTAAATTGTTTTTTATGTTCTTCGCCTGCCGTCCATTTTATGGCATCGGGACGCGTGAATAAATTAGCCGCATGAGCTGAGCCGGTAATTTTTCGGCATTGTTCACAATGGCAAAAATAGAAACGTTTAAAATCATTCTCAACTTCATAAGTGACAGCACCACAAAGGCACCCGCCGCTAATTTTATCGTTCATGTTTTCTCCTAAATTAATCTGATGTTCACTCAGTCAGCATGTTTAACTTATTGATAGTTATGATTTTTGAAGCGGAGCGGGCATTATAAGGATTGAACCAAACGGCTTTTATACCTGCTTTTAACGCTTGATGAATGTCACGTTCAAGTGAGTCGCCGACCATGGTGATCTGATCTGGATTGACGCTTAACATTTTTACAATCTTAGCGAAGTAATCTGGGGCAGTTTTATCCACACCAAGATTTTCACGACAGAATATATGGCCAGTATACTCACTTAAACCCACCCTTTTTAGCGCTAAGCGAATTTGTGCTTCAGTTGAGTCTTGGGCGTTGGTGGCCACATGACATTGAGCATGCTGACTTAATCGTTGTAAACATGCGACTGCACCGTCGACAACCTGTACTTCAGGCCAATCACACATGGGACCAGTTTGATTGGGTATATCCACCATTAAGGTGTTGCCCCAATCAAACAGATAGTGTTGAGTCTTTATCATTTAAATCAAACCGCGCTAGGCACGCACTTCGCCATCCCCCATCACAATAAATTTTTCCGTCGTGAGGGATTCTGCACCCATTGGCCCATAAGCATGTAATTTGCTGGTGGATATACCAATTTCAGCACCTAGACCTAACTGGCCACCGTCAGAGAAACGCGAAGAAGCATTAGCCATCACCACAGCTGAATTGACCCGGCGAATAAAGGCTTGGGTTTTAGAATAGTCTTGGCTGGCAATCACCTCGGTATGGCCTGAGCCGTATTCTTCAATATGCTCAATCGCTTGGTCAAAAGTAGCGATCACTTTTACTGCTATTTCCATGGCTAAATATTCTGCGTGCCAATCTTCTTCGGTCGCTACTTGTGCTCCGTTGAAGTATTCGATGCTGTTTTCACATGCATGGATAGTCGTTTGATACTCAGCCAATAACGCTGCTGCTTTGGGCAAAAATGAAGCGGCAATATCTTGATGTACCAACAAAGTTTCTAACGAATTACATACGCCAGTACGCTGAGTTTTACCGTTTTTAAGTAAGTCTAAGGCTTTTGCTTCATCGGCTGCGCTGTCCACATATAAATGACACACCCCTTTGTAATGCTGGATAACAGGGATACGGCTATTTTCAGACACAAAACGAATAAGCCCTTCGCCGCCTCTAGGAATAATTAAATCAATAGATTCGTTAAGCGTCATCAACTCGTTCATCACAGCACGATCAGGATCAGGCACTACCACCACAGCAGCAGAGTTAAGTTGCTGTTTAGCCAAAGCAATTTCAATACATTCAGCCAAGGCTAAGTTTGAATGTATGGCTTCTTTACCACCACGCAAAATCACGGCATTACCCGCTTTTAAACATAAAGCGGCTGCGTCTATGGTCACGTTAGGCCGCGATTCGTAAATCATCGCAATCACGCCTAACGGGATACGCATTTTGCCAACTTGAATACCACTTGGCATACGCTGAATATTAGCTATATTACCCACCGGATCGGGTTGCCCTGCTATCTCAATCACCGCATCTGCAATGCCTTGAATGCGCTCAGGATTAAGCGCTAATCGGTCAAGCATGGCTGCATCTAAATCGTTTTCTTTACCTGCGTCTAGATCCTTAACATTAGCAGCCAGTATGCTGTTGGCATTAGCTAACAGCGCCTGTGCAATATCAGTTAACAACTGATTTTTTTGCTGCGCGGTTAAGTTGGCGACTTGACGAGCAGCCTTTTTAGCTTGTAGTGCCGCATCGGCAATTGAGAAACTCATGTTGTTGATCCTTGTGTAAAATTTTAATCTAAAAATTAGCGTTTTTTGATCTTTAAAGCAGCACTAAGTCATTACGATGTATTGCTGCTTCACCCAAAGAGTAGCCCAAAGTAGCTTCAATTTTTTGGCTGTTTAAACCCTTTATTGCTGCTAAATCAGTTGCGCTATACAAGACTATACCTTTGGCTATAACGTTATTCATATAGGTAATATTAACCGCTTCACCAGACAAAAACTGACCGCTCACCTTGATAATGCCAGAGGGTAACAACGAAGCCCCTTTTTCTAACAATGCTTGTTGAGCACCTTGGTCGATATCTATTTTACCTCTGACTTTTAATGTATGCCTTAACCAATTATCACGGGCATTGTCTAGGTTCTTATTTGGCTTGAATAAGGTGCCGGGTGACCGACCGTTAGACAGTGCTTCAAACACCGTTTTGTCCCGACCATTAACAATCAAAGTTTGAATGCCCGAATCCACACATTTTTGCGCTGCCTGAATTTTAGTTTGCATACCGCCAGTGCCTATGTCGCTGCCAGCACCACCGGCTAACTGGTAAATACTGTCATCAATAACGCTTACTTCAGGTATTAACTTAGCAGTTGCATTAGTTCTAGGGTCTGCGTCATATAAGCCATTAATATCAGAACAAATAATCAGTGTATCTGCTTCTGCTACCAACGCTGTATAGGCTGCCAGATTGTCGTTATCACCTACTTTTAGCTCGTTAATTGCTACGGTGTCATTTTCGTTCACTATGGGCAATGCATGATTTTTTAGCAGTTCGCGCAAGGTGTTTTTGATGTTTACGTAACGGGTACGGTTATGTAAATCATCATAAGTAAGCAATATTTGCGCGCAATCAAAATCAAACAAACTAGCCCAATTCGCCATCATGTGGGTTTGGCCTATTGCAGCCATGGCTTGCTTTTCAGCAATAGAAGGGCTGTGTTTAACAGCAATTTTACCCTTTCCAGCGGCAACACTGCCAGAAGAGACCAAAATAACCTCTTTTCCCTGCTTACGGCTATCACTAATAAATTGTGCAATATGCCTAAGATATTCCTGACTGCATTGATTATTACTAGGCGCAATCAGGCTGCTACCTACTTTAATCACCGCTCGTTTCCAGTTAACCTTAAACATACTCTTCCTCGCTACACTATGCGCTTAGAGTACGATAAAACAAGGGATTAACAAGCCATTGTAGTTATAAGCTATGATCAAAATTACACTTAGATACCAA
>QIJM01000650.1 GCA_003232445.1 Paraglaciecola arctica | reverse complement strand
GTGACAAGGTTAATTGATACCTTTAGAATTGCTGCTGAAGAATCTGTGCGTATGCATGGTGAAGTCATAAACCTTGAAATCACGCCTCGTGCTAAAGGTTATACAGGTATGTATAAACGTGTGCCTATCGGTCCATGTTCGTTTATCTCGCCTTTTAACTTCCCGTTAAACTTAGCTGCACATAAGGTGGCACCTGCTATCGCCACAGGTTGTGCTTTTGTGCTTAAGCCAGCCAGCAGAACGCCGCTAGGTGCGCTTATTATGGGGGAAATTTTAGCCGAAACTGATTTGCCTAAAGGCGCATTCTCCATTTTACCGTGTAGCCGTGACGGTGCTGATTTATTCACTACCGATGACAGATTTAAGTTGCTTAGCTTTACTGGCTCACCTCAGGTAGGTTGGGAGCTAAAAGCTAAAGCGGGTAAAAAGCCTGTTATTCTAGAGCTTGGCGGTAATGCGGCGTGTGTGGTCGATGCTGACACAGATTTAGACGATGCCATCGAACGTATTGTATTTGGTGCTTATTACCAGTCTGGTCAAAGTTGTATTAGCGTACAAAGAGTGATTGTACATGAGTCAATCTACGCTGAATTCAAGCAACGTTACACCGATAAGGTCGCGAATTTAGTACATGGCGACCCATTGAATGAAGATACCTTCATTGGACCAATGATTTCAGAATCAGAAGCCTCACGACTCGACAATTGGGTACAAGAAGCTGTTGCAGCGGGTGCCAATTTATTATGTGGCGGTAAGCGCGACGGCAATATGTTACAAGCCACTTTATTAGATAACGTACCAAATGATGCGGCTATCAATACCGAAGAAGCTTTTGGCCCAGTGTCTATTATCAGTTCATTCAGTGATTTTGATGAAGCACTTAAAGAAGTCAATAACAGCCAATTTGGCCTGCAAGCTGGCGTATTCACTAGGGATATCTACAAAGCCCATAAAGCATGGGACGAATTAGATGTGGGTGGCGTGGTGATAGGCGACGTGCCAAGTTGGCGAGTAGACAACATGCCTTACGGCGGAGTAAAAGAGTCAGGCTTAGGTCGGGAAGGCATTACCTTTGCCATGGAAGACATGACTGAAATTAGATTGATGGTGTTAAGAACGCCGAATTAAGAGTCGATGCCAATCAAACATTTGGCGATAAGTTTGAGGTGGTATGGGTATCAAGCTCAATCTTGTCGCTAATGTTCTTAATTCTTAAAAAAAGTCTGTAGGATTTTTCCGGTAAATTCTTTTCTCAAATAGAATCCTCTTGGTCTGGTGTAAATGATCTGACCATTTTTACCAATAGCTTCAGTTAATACATCGCCATTGGCGGCCTTGGGGCGAAGTTGCAAGTATTGACCGTGCCTCGCGGTAATGTTTTCTATTTGACCAAGAGCAATCATTTCCATCAACTCTTCCCAGTCAGTGCGTAGTTGATTGTCTTGTACTGCATCGGGCGACCATAAAAATGGGCTAGCGATGCATCTATCTTGTGGCGCGACTGCTCTTCTGCCATCAATAGGCACCCAGAGTACTTGTTGAATTTTATTTTTGACACTGCTGGTTGACCATTCTATGCCAGCTATATCGGTAAGTGGTGCATAACATACATAGGTGGTTTCTAAAGGTTTACCGTGTTCGTCTATGGGAATGGTTTTTAACTCTATGCCTAATTTGGCGAAGTCTTGTTGGGTCTTAGACCCTGCGCTGGCACCTAGGCAAAGTTCAATGAGTTGACCTGTCCAGCCCTTTTCTCGTTTGAAGTTTACCGGTACTTTCACATTCGCTAATTTGGCGACTTCACCTAGGGTTAGCCCTGCCAGCGCTTCTGCTCTTTGCATCAGCTCTTGGATAGTTCTGGGTTCGGCTTTTGGCATGCTAAATATTTTCATTTGGACACTTTTACTTGTTTAATACTTTTTTTATTCCTTTGAATGCGCAGTAGTTTATGGAAGAATGAATGACATTAAAAGAAATGAGTTCTCGGGAGTCTAAGTGATTGATGCCGAAGGATTCCGCGCCAATGTTGGCATAGTGATTTGCAATGAGTTAGGCCAGGTTTTTTGGGCTAGACGTTATGGGCAACATTCCTGGCAGTTTCCGCAAGGCGGAATCGATGAAGGTGAAACTGCCGAGCAAACAATGTATCGCGAACTCCATGAAGAAGTAGGTTTAAGGCCAGAACATGTAAAAATTCTGGCTGTCACCAATAATTGGTTGCGTTACAAACTGCCTAAACGATTGATTAGGCAGGGGAGCTACCCTGTTTGTATTGGACAAAAGCAGAAGTGGTTTTTACTGCAACTTGTCTGTAAAGAAGAGGATGTGGATTTATTACAATCAGGCCATCCTGAATTTGACGACTGGCGCTGGGTGAGTTTTTGGTATCCGGTGCGTAATGTGGTGTCTTTCAAACGGGATGTGTATCGCCGTGTGATGAAAGAGTTTTCACCTACGGCTATGCCCGAAAGCGTAGGGCAAAATCAAGGTAACTATCAAAAATCAAAGCGGCGTAGGAAGGCTTAATTACCGGATCAGATATACATGAGAGATAAATAAGTCTTATGCTAACCACGCTCAAACGCATCGTTCAAGAAGTGAATCAAATTCCCGTATTTGATGATGCGTTAAGCTGTTTGGCAAATAGGTTGATAGAAGCTTTAAAAGTCGACTCATGTAGTATTTATTTGGCTGATTACGAGCAGCAACATTTTATGTTGGTCGCGGCTGAAGGTTTGGCGAAAACTGCTGTAGGCCAAGTTTCTATTGGTTTCTCTGAAGGTTTGGTAGGCTTGATTGGTCAACGTGAAGAGCCTCTCAATATTAGTGATGCTCAAAGACACCCTCGTTTTAAACAATACCCAGAAGTACAAGAAGAAAATTACCATGCCTTTTTAGGTGCGCCGATAATCCATCAGCGCAAAGTATTGGGCGTGTTAACTCTTCAGCAGCAGCATAAAAGACGCTTTAGTGAAGACGAAGAAGCATTTTTGGTGACACTTGCGATGCAATTAGCGGTTGAAATTGCCAATGCTAAAGCGCGCGGTTCGATTAATCTTTTACAAGAAAATATCCCTAAAGACTGGCAAAAATCTCTAAAGGGCGTGCCGGGCTCTTCTGGATTAGCCAGTGGTGTGGGTTATTTACAAGACATGATGGTGAGTATTCACAATCATGTTCCTAAGCGCAGTAAAAATCAGCAGATCCAAGTTCAAAATTACCGTCAGGCAGTGAAACAAACGCAGGCGGACATGGCAGTGTTATCTGAGCGAATTCAAGGTGAAGTACCTGATGATGTGCGCGCTATTTTTCAGCTTTATTACCACTTACTCGATGCAAACAGCTTAGGTCAAGACGTTGAGAAAGAAATTAAATCTGGATGGGATGCGCCTACATCTTTAAAAATGGTAGTAGAGAATTATATTCGTCAATTCCAAGCTATGAATGACCCTTACATGCGCGAACGTGCTGTAGATGTTGAAGACATGGGCAATAGGGTGTTGGCTAATGTATTAGGTATAACAGCTGACAAAAACGTAAAACGCGAGATCCCAGAACACACCATTCTGATTGCCGAAGAAGTCACCGCCGTGATGTTGGCCGAGTTTCCAAGTGAAAAACTCATGGGCATCGTTTCTATGCGTGGTTCAAGCAACTCTCATGCGGCCATTATGGCCAGAGCCATGGGAGTGCCGGCTGTGATGGGGCTGAGCAATATACCTATTGCTTTGTTGAACGAAAAAGAAATTTTACTGGATGGCTATACCGGTGATGTGATTGTTTCGCCAAATGTCACCATTAGGTACGAGTTCGATCAGCTAGTGCTTGAGGAGCAATTATTATCTGAGCGTATTTATTCAGAAGATACTTTACCCGCTATCACTACCGACAATTGTGAATTGCGATTGTTTACCAATGCGGGTTTGTCACTTGAAACAGAAAAAAATGATAATCCGCATTCCGATGGTGTAGGTCTGTTTCGTACCGAAATCCCCTTTATGATGCGTGAACGATTTCCTACTGAGCATGAGCAAGTAGAGTTATACAAAAGCTTACTTGAAGCTGAACCAAACAAGCCTTTTACCATGCGCACTTTAGATGTAGGAGGAGATAAGCCTTTACCTTATTTTCCTATTTCTGAAGAAAATCCATTTCTTGGCTGGCGTGGAATTCGCTTGACCCTAGATCACCCTGAAATTTTTTTAGTGCAAATTCGGGCAATGCTGCGAGCCAGTATTGGTTTAGAAAACTTGAGTATTATGTTGCCGATGATAACGTCGGTAAGTGAAGTCAGTGAGGCTAAACGTCTTATTAGGCAAGCTTTTTATGAGGTTAAAGAAGAGGCTCAAGAGCAGGGCGAAAGTCTACGTATGCCTAAAATTGGGGTGATGCTTGAAGTTCCTGCCGTTCTTTATCAATTACCACAGTTATCTAAAATCGTAGACTTTTTCTCTGTAGGCAGTAACGATTTAACCCAATATTTATTAGCAGTAGACCGCAACAATCCACGTGTGGCTAATTTATACGATAGTTATCACCCAGCAGTACTAACTGCCTTACATACTATTGCTAAACATTCTGACTTGTTGCAGGTGCCTGTGACTGTGTGTGGTGAATTAGCTGGAGAGCCCGGTGGCGTGGTGTTACTACTTGGCATGGGATATAGAAAACTCAGCATGAATAATCACAACTTACTCAAAGTGAAATGGATTATTCGTAATATTCATCGGGGCAGTGCTGAGCAATTGTTGGCCAAGGTGTTAACCTTAAATAATCCTCAAGATGTACGAGAAGAAATAAACCTATACCTTGAATCAGTTGGTTTAGGCGGTTTAGTGCGCGCCGGGATTTGACACAAAATAAATTTTAAAGAATTAAGAGATTAAGAGTAATGCAACAGTATTTACAGCTAATGCGTCACGTATTAGATACAGGCGTGGAAAAGGGAGATCGCACAGGTACAGGTACACTCAGTGTATTTGGTTATCAGATGCGCTTTGATTTGAACGCAGGGTTTCCACTATTAACGACTAAAAAATTGCATTTCAAAAGCATTGCCAATGAATTAATTTGGTTTTTGAATGGAGATACCAATACCCAGTGGCTGAATGAAAATGGTGTGCGTATCTGGGACGAATGGGCGACTGATAGTGGTGATCTTGGCCCTGTATATGGTAACCAATGGATCGCCTGGCCAGCTAAAGACAATAGGACTATTAATCAAATTGATTATGTCGTAAATCAATTGAAAAACAATCCAGACTCAAGACGAATACTTTTTCATGCCTGGAATGTAGAGTATTTACCTGATGAAACGAAATCTCCTCAAGAAAATGTTGAAAATGGCAAGATGGCGTTGCCTCCTTGTCACTTGTTGTATCAGTTTTATGTAGCCAACGGTAAGTTATCTGCACAGCTCTACATTAGAAGTTCAGATAGCTTTTTGGGTTTACCATACAACATCGCAAGTTTGGCTCTACTAACCCATATGCTGGCACAGCAGTGCGATTTAATTGCGCATGAAATTGTTGTATCTATAGGTGATCTTCATATCTATTCAAACCATAGGGAGCAGGTCGAGCTGCAATTGACTAGAGCGCCAAGAGAATTGCCACGATTAAAGATTAACCGTAAGCCAAATTCTATTTTTGAATATAAATTCGAGGATTTTGAAATAGAAGGCTACGATGCGCACCCAAATATTAAAGCGCCAATCGCAGTTTAGCGAGCTATAGTGCATGATGGTTAGTTCAATAACAGCAGACCGTGTAAAAATATAATCTGGCGATATAGATATTGCGTGTTTATCAAGCTTGCTCATACATTGCTTTTTTTCTATTCGGTTTTTTGAAAATATTTTGCGGCATTTTCAGTAGCTGATTCAATGTGCCTGGTCATTGCAGCTCTTGCCCTAGTTGGATTTCTATTGGATATGGCCTCATAAATCGCTCGATGCTCTGCAATGGATGGATGGATGCCTTCTTTTCGAATTCGCTCTAAGAAGCCTGTGCTTAAAACTGATTCATTGCGTAGATCCCATAACCAAGCAATGACATATTCAATGGCACTGTTCTGACAACTTTTTGCAATAATTTCATGAAACTGTTGATCCGCTTTTTCAGAGGCATTAGGACTTCTCTCTTCTTCCTCCATATCTAACAAGGTTTGCTTTAAACGTGCTAATTCTTCTTCAGTAATCCGGGCTGCAGCTAGGGCGCAGGCTTCTGATTCAATGATTAATCTAATTTCAAGTACATCAAATGGGCCGATACCCGAATCGATAAGCTGAATTTGCTTCATTGATTTAGCGTTTTTTGCGTAAATGCCAGAGCCTGATCGGATCTCTATCATACCGGTCATTTCAAGCGCAATCATGGCTTCTCTAACTGTTGGGCGACTCACCCCAAGTTGCTCTGCTAACTCACGTTCAGATGGAAAGCGTTCACCTTGTTTTATCACATCTGTTTCCATGAGTTTACGCATTTGTTCCGCAACTTTTATGTACAGACGATTATTCTTGACCACTTCTAATTGCAACGACTTCATGGAGAGTTACGTTCGCGATGTAAGTTGAGTGACTGCATGAATTACTCCACGTAATTCTGCGAGTCCTTTTAGTCTTCCAGTATAACCATATCCAGGTTTTACCGTTTTGTCGTTTACTTCATCATCCAATAAATGCCCATGATCGGGTCTCATAGGAATGCGAATAAATTTCTCTTCGCCATCCACCATTAGGCGTTGTTGTTCTTCGTTTAATATTGCCTGAACTAATCCGACCATATCGTTATCACCATCCAAATGTTCTGATTCATAGAAAGATCCGTCTTCTTCTCTAATCACATTTCTCAAATGAACAAAATATACTCGACTGCCAAATTCTTGAACCATTCCGACCAAATCGTTATCGCGCCTCGCTCCATATGAGCCTGCACACATGGTCAAACCATTTGCAGGAGACGGGTGTGCTGCAATTATTTTTCTAGCATCATCCGCTGTCGATACAACACGAGGCAATCCAAATAAGGAGAACGGTGGATCATCAGGATGGATACACATCCTGGCAGCAACGGATTCAGCCACAGGAACAACTTCGCCAAGAAACATAAATAAATTCTGCCGAAACCCTTCAGTACCAATTGAAATAAACTCTTCTATTGCTTCTTTAATAGAGTCTCTAGTATATGACCCTTCCCCGCCGGGTAATCCTGCTATTATATTTTTTTCCAGAGCTAAACGAGTCTCGTCATTCATCGAAGCATAAGATTTTTCTGCTTTCGCGATGACTTCAGGCGAATAGGATTGTCTTGAATTTTTACGCTCCAATAAAAAAATGTCATATGCTGCAAAATCCGTCATTTCGAAGCGCAATGCGTGACTATTATTTGGCAGTTTGTACATCAAATTTGTGCGCGTCCAATCAACCACGGGCATAAAATTATAGCAAATTGTAAAAACGCCACACTCGGCCGCATTGATAATCGACTGCTTATAATTTTCAATGAGTACTTTATAATTGCCGCTTCGCGTTTTGATATTGTTGTGTACCGGAATACTTTCTATCACTTCCCACACTAGACCTTCAGCCTCAATCATCGCTTTTCGAGCCAGAATATCCTCTTTAGGCCATAACTCTCCCGTGGGTATGTCATGTAAAGAGGTGACAATACCGGTTGCACCTGCCTGTTTAATTCGATTAAGACTAATTGTGTCACTCGGACCAAACCAACGCCATGTTTCTATCACAAAATACTCCACTTGAACCTACGTGTAAGAACGAAGTTTCTTTAGAAATAGTCATTAGTATTTGACGCAAAAAAAATCTAAAGAGGCAAAATTGTAGCGTAATAACTACTTATCAAATTCTATGCAAATAGAATTATTAGTCAAGTGGTAAGGCCAATTAATTGTAATTGGCTCACGGTTTTTTGAAAAAAACCACCTGACTAGCATTATATAAAGCTTACTTTTTCATCAATGCTTGTTGTTCTAACGTTATGAAAGAGGGCAAAGCAGACTTTTCTATTATGGCACCTTTATGCTGGATCACATTTCCTGCAACAAGATGCCCCACTTTTGCAGCATTATTCTAGCTGTTATATAACCGGCATTAAACGAATCACCTGCCGCTGTAGTATCGATCGGCGTGACGACTAAAGGAATAGCAACTTGTTTGCGCTTGCCATCACTAATTAACCAGCAGCCATTTTCGCCATCTTTTAACGCTATTTCAGGAATATTGTAATGAGAATGGTGCTCTATCAACTCTTCAACCGTTTTAACAGCAAACAATGCTTGCTCGTCTTCGAATGTAGGTAAATACCAGTCAACGTAGGCCAGAAATTGGTCACTCCAGAATCGAGCTTGTTCTACACTTTTCCAGTTTTTAGGGCGAAAATTACCGTCAAAGACAATGATTTTATTTGATTGCTTCAGTGCTTTAATTATATTCAACAGCGTGTACCGTTGCTCATCATCCAGTATGGCTAGTGAGATACCGGAAAAATAAATGACGTCCATTTGTGTGAGATGTTTTAACAGCTCCTTTGGATCTGAACGTTTGATAAATTCTTTAGCTGCACTTTGTTCTCTCCAATAGAAAAATCGTCGCTCACCGACCGAATCGACTTGAATCGCATACATGCCCGGCAGTTTATTTGCATATTGAGTGACAAAGTCGATATTAATCTTTTCATTTGACCACTGTTCGAGTAACCAATGACTATAAGAGTCTTGACCAAGCGCGGAAAAAAAGTAACTTTGCAGTCCAAGTCGCGATGCGTAAATCAGTGTATTGAGTGTATCGCCTCCAAATCCAAGACTTGTCATGGAAAGTTTCAATGGGTCGGTATGAGTCAATTCAAGCATGCACTCACCAATGGCTCCAAGTTTCATACTCTGCCTTCCTTTTTACGTAACCCCAGCTCATTAAAATATATCGGAAAGTTTAACGCTGGCATTTGTTGTTTGGTAATCAATTGACAATACTCTAACATAATGTTTTTATGAATGGTAAGGCGGCCTTACCAAAATAGCAGTATTGTAGGTTCGCGATCGAAAACACTAAACTTAGTGATGATCTATGCAAACTATGCAAAATTTGAGTCCAAACTTGACAACGGTGATATATGACGAAGCCTCTCATTCTTAATCACGCTCGCTTATTTCCATCAGAGCGTGTATCTCGTGGTATATGTGAGCGCCTATATGATTCAGTAAAATCATTACCCATTATCAGCCCGCATGGTCATACTGACCCAAGATGGTTTGCTGAAAACGAAGCTTTTGCCAACCCAACAGAATTGTTGTTAACCCCAGATCACTATGTGTTGCGTATGCTCTATAGTCAGGGAGTCAGTCTTCAGTCCCTTGGCGTTGCGCCGAGAGATGGAAGTGAATATCAACGTGACCCTCGCAAAGTCTGGAAAACCTTTGCAGAATATTATTACCTCTTTCGCGGCACACCTTCACGTCTTTGGCTCGATTATGTGTTTAAACATGTTTTTGGAATTGATGTGAAGCTGGACAAAAATACGGCAGATCATTACTACGACACGATTGATAGCGCTTTGAAAACTGATGCTTTCAAGCCAAGAGCCTTGTTTGATCAGTTCAATATAGAATTGATTTCGACAACTGAATCACCATTAGATGATTTGCGCCATCACCGGAATATTGCGCAAAGTGACTGGTCAGGAAGAGTTATTTCAGCTTTCCGCCCTGACCCAGTTGTTGATCCTGAATTTGAAGGGTTTCGTGAAAACATTACCGCACTTTCTTCATTAACGAATGAGCATTGTCAGCACTTCAACAGCTATCTTGCTGCCTTAGTAAACCGGCGCGCTTATTTTAAATCAACGGGTGTGACGTCGACTGATCATGGTCATCCTACAGCTGCGACTGCGAACTTGTCGGCTAGCGAAGCTGAGACACTTTATCAAAAAGTATTGAATGGTCAGTTTACAGTGAACGAGGCTGAACTTTTCCGTGCTCAAATGCTCACTGAAATGGCAAAAATGAGCATAGACGATGGTTTAGTCATGCAATTACACCCGGGGTCGTTCCGTAACCATAACTCGTCGTTATTCACTGGATTTGGACGGGATAAGGGGGCAGATATTCCCTTACAAACAGAGTATGTGAATGCATTAAAACCTTTATTGGATAAATTTGGCAACGACCCTAAGTTGACGCTAATTGTGTTTACTTTAGATGAGAGCGCATATAGCCGAGAACTTGCGCCCTTGGCGGGACATTATCCAGCTCTTAAACTTGGTCCATCGTGGTGGTTCCATGACAGTCCAGAAGGAATGCGTCGATTCCGTGAACAAATCACTGAGACAGCTGGTTTTTATAATACCGTTGGATTCAATGATGATACTCGAGCATTTTTATCTATTCCTGCGCGCCATGATGTTGCTCGACGTATGGATTGTCACTTTTTATCAACGCTAGTCGCTGAACATCGATTGGACGAGGATGAAGCGTTCGAACTTGCGCATGATTTATCGTATCGTTTGGCTAAGCAGGCTTACAAACTCTAATGATATCAAAAATACAACGACTTTCCGGGAACATGGTATCCCCCCTAACTAAAGTAAAGTGCGGTATCGTTCATCTGGGTATCGGTGCTTTTCATCGAGCACATCAGGCTTGGTATACACATCAGGCCATGCAGCTATCAGGTGGTGATTGGCGCATTACTGGCGTAAGCTTACGTAATGCTGGGGTGGCAGAACAGTTAAACCCTCAGAATGGCCTTTATACATTAATAGAGCAGGACGCCGACGGTTATCAGCCGACGGTTATCACTGCAATATCGCACGTACTCGTAGCACCGCAAAACCCACAAGCGGTGCTAAAAGCATTACAGCATGAGCACACGCGAATTGTGAGTTTAACCATTACCGAAAAAGGCTATTGTCACGACCCTTCGACGGGAAAGTTAAATATCGAACATCCTGACATAAAGCACGACCTTGCTAATGCTGAGGCACCTAAAAGTGCCCTAGGCTATTTAGTGCGAGCAATGCAATACCGGATTGAGCATCATATTAGCCCCTTCTCCGTTATGAGTTGTGACAACCTACCATCCAATGGTCAGTTATTACGTGGTTTAATCCTCGATTTTGCGAGGCTCATTAATACTGAATTAGCTGATGCTATCGCTTGCCAATATCGTTTTCCTAGCAGTATGGTTGACCGAATTGTACCTGCTGTGACTGAAGATGTGCGTCAGCAATTTTGCGACAAACTAGAATATGACGACCATGCACTGGTCGCCACTGAGCGCTTCAGTCAATGGGTTATTGAGGACGATTTTGTTGCAGGGCGTCCAGCTTGGGATGAAGTTGGTGCGTTGATGGTTGACGATGTTCACAATTTTGAAACAATGAAATTACGATTACTCAATGGCAGTCACTCATCTATTGCTTATTTGGGATGTTTAAGCAAACTGGATACCGTCGCTGAGGCGATTAATCTGCCTGAAGTTAAAGCCTTTATTCATGCTTTGATGCAACACGAATTGAAACCGAGTGTCAGCGTGCCCGATGATATTGATTTAGACCACTATTGTCTGCAACTGCTGAATCGATTTGCTAACCCAAA
>QIJM01000551.1 GCA_003232445.1 Paraglaciecola arctica | reverse complement strand
GCACATAGATGCATTGGTTAAGTGATGTTTAATATATTCTGACGTTGTAATTTCAGATGCCATTGATTAACCCAATTGTAGTAATTTAAAAATTTTCAAACGACATTTTGTTGCCGCAACAAATCAATTTATATTCAACCAATTTGCTTTTATAAACGCTTTATATCATTTTGGTGTTTTTATCATCGCTGCCCATTGACAGAAATTACTCACCATAAAACCAATAAAAAGTGGAAGTGGTTCAAGGTTTAACCCTGAAAACGCCACTATCGCCATAAACACAATGATATACAATTTTAGCTTTGCTCCTCGGTTGAAACTCCGCACCATCAGTTCAATTTGACTGGCACCAGAATACCGAAAAGCAAAAAAAGCAAAAACACCGTTAGTTATCACGTTAACTAACCCGCCATAAAAAAATGAAAATGCGGTAAAGTTTTGAAAAAAAATCAATATCGCAACACTCATACAAGTTACGACAATGCTTTGATAAAAGAACACCTTTAAGGCTAACTCTTGACCCTGTTTAGCTAGTTTATGAACCAAATTTACCTCGGTGTATTCAAAACCAAACAAAAAGCGAAAAGCGCCGGAATTATACTTTTTTATCGATGATTTACAACACTAAAGTCTAGTTTTGTGCACAAAAGCACTAATATGGACATAACCACAAAGCCTTGTTTTTGTAGGGGTTAAGGATTTATGATGTTTTGGATCTCGGTTGATTGCATTAACTTCAAGATACTTTATAAAAATTGCAAAATAGAAAGTTATTGTGCTTAACATTTTGTTTTGTTACTAGATATAAATCTACTTAATATGCCCCAAAATCCCATCGAGTTGATCAAGACTAGAAAAGTTAATCACTAACTTACCTTTGCCTTTAGCATTGTGAGCAATACTGACGGGTGCACCGAGGTTTTCAGATAACTCTGTTTGTAAACGTTGTACATCCGCGTCTTCTTTATCTGTTACTTTTTCTTTTGCAGGCTCTAGTAGTCGGCGTACTAAATTTTCTGTGTCTCGTACTGTTAGACCTTTGCCTGAAACAGTTTGTGCGGCTTCGTTTTGGGCATCACCTTCAAGGGCTAATAAGGCTCTTGCATGACCCATTTCAATATCGCCATGCTCTAGCAGTAATTTCACATCATCGTTTAGATTATTTAAACGTAACAAGTTAGTCACTGTTGTTCTGGGTTTACCTACAGCCGTTGCCACTTCTTGATGGGTGAGTTCAAATTCGATCATTAGGCGGTCAAGGGCTTGTGCTTCTTCCATAGCGTTGAGATCTTCACGTTGAATATTCTCAATCAGAGCAATGGCCACGGCTGATTCATCAGGCACATCTTTGATTAAGCAGGGGATAACGTCTAGTTGTGCTATTTGCGCAGCGCGCCAGCGTCTTTCACCAGCGATAATTTCATATTTATCTTCGGAAATATGACGTACTACTATGGGCTGAATAATCCCTTGTGAACGAATAGATGAGGCTAGGTCTTCGAGGGCTTCGGATGACATGTCTTTGCGTGGTTGATATTTACCAGGCTGCAAAAATTCTACAGGAATTTTTTGCAATTCGCTTTGTTTTTCAGGTAACTCTGAACCAGTGCTTTTGCCTGCTTGGCTGGTTGCCAATAATGCATCCAGTCCTCTACCCAAACCTCTTTTTTTCGCCGACATGTCGTCCTCTGTATTGTTCGTTCTATTTTATTATTTAGGCTAACTTGATTTAGCTGTTTTATTCGCTTTCCCGCGTCTTAATATTTCACCTGCTAAGGCTAAATAGGCTTTTGCGCCGGTAGACGATTTATCATAATACATGGCTGGTGAACCAAAACTAGGTGCCTCTGCCAATCGCACATTTCTAGGAATAACAGTTCTGTATACTTGATCGCCAAAATGCCGCTTAAGTTGTTCAGATACATCATTTGCAAGCCTGTTTCTAGGATCGTACATAGTGCGCAGAACACCTTCAATTTTTAATCTTGGGTTAACCACAGACGCTAGCTTTTTGATGGTGTCCATCAAAGCTGTGAGCCCTTCAAGGGCATAATATTCGCACTGCATAGGCACCAATACCGAATCGGCGGCGGCCATAGCATTGACTGTAAGCTGATTTAACGAAGGTGGGCAATCAATAAAAATATAATCGTAATAGCTTTTAACGGGTGCTAACGCGTTGCGCAGTCGTAATTCACGGGCAAACACTTCCATCAATTTAATTTCTGCAGCGGTGATATCACTGTTACCTGCAATAAGGTGATATTTCCCAGAGGTTTCTTTGATTATTACTTCTTCAATGGGTTTTTCTTCAATCAACAATTCGTAACAGGTGTTATCTACGTTGTACTTGTCTACACCACTGCCCATGGTCGCATTGCCTTGGGGGTCGAGATCAATCAATAATACTTTGCGTTTTGTGGCCGCCATTGAGGCCGCTACATTAACAGCAGTTGTGGTTTTGCCCACTCCACCTTTTTGATTAGCAATTGCAATGATTTTGCCCAAAATAATCGTCCACTTTTTATTTAGAAGGCCAGAATAGAAAAGACATTTAATTGACTAAATGTCGTGGAATAGCTTCTAGCCAACTGATTGTTTTTTAATTTTGACAATATGACGTTCGCCTTCAAGGCCCGGTACGTCGAGTTTAATTGTTTCTTGTAAAGTAAATCCTAAAGGCAACTGATCCAGCTCATCTGTGAGAAGTTGACCCTTTAATGCAAGAAAAACACCCTGAGAATCTACCAGATGTTGGCACCAGTGCAACATATCTTTTAATGAAGCAAAGGCTCTGCTCAATACTCCATCAATTTCCACGTTAGGTACAAAATCTTCAACCCGTGATTGCACAGGTTGTATATTGTCTATTTTAAGTTCATAAGCGACTTGTTTCATAAAACGTACACGTTTGCCTAAACTATCCAACAAAATAAACTGCTTATCAGGGCACATAATAGCCAGCGGGATACCTGGTAACCCCGGTCCCGTGCCCACGTCAATATAGTGGACTTTGTCTAAAAATGGCGCAACTACTATGGAATCAACAATATGTTTGATCACCATTTGCTGAGGATCTCGCACTGAGGTTAAGTTGTAAGCTTTATTCCATTTATGCATCATCAATACATAATGAATAAGTTGCTGTTGCTGCTCTTCAGTAACGATTAACTCACAATTTTTCAGACTACTTTTTAAAACAATTAATAATTCATTTTCTAGGGTGTGTTGATCATTCATTAGGCTGAAATTTTATTTTGATCTTTACTGGTGCCTATTAACAACCCATGTTTTTTCAAATAGACTAAGAGCAGTGACACAGCCGCTGGTGTAATGCCTGATATTCTGCCTGCTTTACCGATAGTTTCTGGACGGGTTTCAGTTAATTTAGCAACCACTTCGTTACTCAGTCCAGAAATCTGACTGAAATCAAAATCTATTGGAATTAAAGTATTTTCATTACGTAATGTTTTGGCAATTTCGTCTTTTTGGCGTTCAATGTATCCAGCATACTTAATTTGGATTTCAATTTGCTCAGCCGCTTGTTTATTTTGTATTTCAGGCCCAAATTCTTCTATTTGCATCAAAATTTTATAGGTCATTTCTGGCCGACGGATCAAATCTTCTAAGGTATTTTCTTTGGTGACTGGATTTTTTAGCAAAACATTTAAGGCTTCGGTTGACTCATGAGTTGGATAAACCCAAGTTGATTTGAGCCGCTGTCTTTCCAATTCAATGGCTTCTAATTTTTGATTAAAAGTCTTCCATCGTTGTTCGTCAACTAAACCAATTTCATGACCTTTGGCAGTTAAACGAATATCCGCATTGTCTTCGCGTAACAATAAACGGTATTCAGCTCGGCTGGTAAACATACGGTAGGGTTCTTTGGTGCCCATAGTGGATAAATCGTCAATTAATACGCCCATGTAGGCTTCATCACGGCGTAAGGTAAATTGATCTTTTTGTTGTACTTGTAAAGCTGCATTTGCACCCGCAATTAAACCTTGCGCACCGGCTTCTTCATAACCCGTTGTACCGTTAATTTGACCGGCAAAAAATAAACCACTGATAAATTTGGTTTCTAAAGTTTGTTTAAGATCCCGAGGGTCGAAAAAATCGTATTCGATCGCATAACCCGGACGCACAATATGCGCATTTTCAAAACCAATTATCGAACGTACGAAGCTCATTTGTATATCAAAAGGTAAACTTGTAGATATACCATTTGGGTACATTTCGATGCTGTTTAAACCTTCTGGCTCAACAAATATTTGATGTGAGTTTTTATCAGAAAAACGATGAATTTTATCTTCAATAGACGGACAATATCTTGGCCCGATACCTTCTATCACACCTGTGTACATAGGCGATCTATCTAATCCACCACGAATTATTTCGTGGGTTTTTTCGTTAGTGTGTGTGATGTAACAAGGGATCTGCTCAGGGTGATCGCTAGCTTTTCCCATATAGGAAAATACTGGAATAGGTGTATCGCCGTGTTGTTTTTGCATGACATCAAAATTAAGGGTACGTGCATCTAATCTGGCTGGTGTGCCCGTTTTTAAACGATCGACTCGAAAAGGTAATGCACGAAGTCTGTCTGCTAATGCAATCGAAGGAGGATCGCCAGCACGGCCTCCTTTGTAGTTTTCCATACCAATATGTATGGTGCCGCCTAAAAACGTGCCTACGGTGATAACAACAGTCTTAGCATGGAACTTAAGACCCATTTGTGTAACCACTCCGACAACGCGATCCTGTTCAACAATCAGATCGTCACAAGATTGTTGAAATAAGGTTAGGTTTTCTTGGTTTTCAATAAGTTTACGAATTTCATTACGGTACAGTGATCTGTCTGCTTGAGCGCGCGTGGCACGAACAGCCGGACCTTTGCTTGAGTTTAAGGTTCTAAATTGAATACCGGATTTGTCAGTCGCCATAGCCATAGCACCACCTAAAGCGTCTATTTCTTTGACTAGATGGCCTTTACCTATTCCGCCAATAGCCGGGTTACAAGACATTTGCCCAAGGGTTTCAATATTGTGTGTTAGCAAAAGAGTACTTGTGCCCATGCGTGCAGAGGCTAATGCAGCTTCTGTTCCTGCATGGCCACCACCGACAACGATGACGTCAAAATGTTGTTGATAAAACATGGTTTTCCTCTAAAGCTTAATGATCACTGTAACCCACCTAAAATGGGTCGCATATTCTATATGGATTATAACGTAAGTAAAATGCTTAAAAATCATTCAATTATTGTTTTTTGATTGCTTAATCTTTATAAGATCTTTTAGATATTTGTTTATTATTACTATTATTAAGCAGCCATTTTTCTGTTGATAAGTCACTATTTTTTATTTATATCAATAGGTTATAGGTAAGTTAACTATGTGTATAATGTTTGATCAAACGGGTATAAGGTGGGTATAAGTAGCTGTTTTATCCACAGTGGTGTTGGGTTGAAATTGTATTCAGTGGATATAAAGTGGTTTTACATGAGTTATACATAAAATTATCCACAGTAGATAACATCTTTTGATCTAACTGTGTGTAACTTGTGATCAAAAATTAGTAAATACACAGTTAGATCATGATTTATAAAAGAAATATTAAAAGGGGCTAAATTTCTTTGATCTTGATACTGCCACCGCTGGTTTTTAAGGTTAATTTTGGACCACCACCGTTTATTGATCCCCTAACAGACATTTTTTTCACTTTTCCGTCTATTTCAAAGTTACTTCTTACCCTTCCACCGCTAGTTGATGCATTAATATCTATTTGAATGTCAGGAATGAGATAGGCCGTAATTGAACCCCCAGAGGTGGTGAGTTTGGCATCTTCTGTTAGCTGTTTATCGATTGTCACTTTAATGCTTCCGCCCGATGTGTGTGCATCAAGATTACCGGTAACGGTATCTGTATTAATTGAACCCCCAGAGGTATGCAGTTTCACGTCGCCTACTATATTACCGATATTGATTGAGCCACCAGAGGTGCTAGCATTAAGCTCACCGGTTAAATCTTCGATAGATAAGGAACCGCCAGAGGTATTTAATTCAACGTTGTAGTTTTCTGGGATCAGTAGATTAAATTCTACTTTAAGATTTCGTACCCAACTTCGTTTTCGCTCAACCTCACCAATAATGGTTAGGTTGCCATTAGATAGTTCGTGGCGATAAGAAAATTCATTACCTTCTTGGTTCTCAATTTTAACTCGCAGCTCTATGGTTGCTTCGTCATGGGTTTCTATTTTGATCGAGCCAGCGTCGGTTTTAACGGTTAATTGACCGCCCAAATTAACATCGAAAGTTTCGGTGAAGGTTTCAGCAAAAAGGGATGTGGAATAGAACAGTATGAGATAAACCAATACTGCGTTTAAATAAGTGGTCAATTTAATAGAGCTTTTCATTTTTAATATCCTTGGTAAGAAGTACCCATTGGGTTAACAAAGAGTATGTCGCAAGGATAACCATAAAAGTTTAAATAGGTTGTGTTTTATTCTACTTTACTTGATTTGGACGATAACCAGAGGTTGTTTGAGGCTGCTGAGGCTCGGGTTGGGTAGGGGTAATTTCTTTGCGTCTGCTTGGGCCTGAGAATTTTACTTTGTAGGTGTCGTATTCTTTGATTGATTCAAAACAATAACGGCCTAAGGCGTTTTCTAACTCAGCAAGGTTGTGGTTGGTGATCATAATACAATTTTTATGATTGGCTAGTCTTTGTCTTAATACATTGCCTAACCAGCTTTGCGCGTTTTTCTTCAAAACACTTTCGTTAACACAAACCTCATCGAGTATCAGTAAGTCCACATCGAGCAATTCTTGATTTATCTCACGAAATTTCTGTCCAACATTATCCTGAGCATTGTAATCATAAGAAAAGAAGCGCATTTCTAATATGGTAGATAGTTGTCTGTATAGAACCGAAATTTCATATTTTTCAATTAATTCATGGGCGATAGCACCGGCTGTATGAGATTTTCCGCGACCATAGTCGCCATAAAAAATCATCATATGTGCGCCGCTTCTTCGCCAGTTCATATCTTCATGAGCGGCGATAAAAGATTTGGCAATGCTGACTGCTTCAATGACATCATTGCTGTCTTCAATTAGATTAGCAAAGGTCCATTTTGGATTCAGTTCAGAACGACCTTGAATATCTTTGATGCGCTGTTTTTTGCCTTCTCGTTGTAGCTGTTTTACATCACGATTGGCTAAAGCTTCATATTCAGATCTTAAGTCAGCATATTTGGTATATTTTTCAGGAACATATTGGCGACCAAGTGCTTTACCTAATCTTTGAATTTTGTCTTTAATACTGTCCACGAGTGCTATTATTCCGATTGATAAAATATGAAAATTTACTTTGCCTTTGCCAAGTATATACCTGTTTAACTATGTGTTAGTTTTACTATATTTAGCCACTAAATTTTTAGCATTTTCATCAGCGAGAATACCTGCCTTAGTTTGTACTATTTGCTGACCCACTTTTTGCACATTTTTAAAGCCATGGGCTAAGCGCATTTTTTTTAAGTTAAATACAAACTTTTGGATCCATTGATATTCGCTAAATTGTGACTCTGGCCTACCTAACCAATAGGCAATAAAATCGCCTAACTCACTTGTTGTGTAATCATAATCGATAATACCCACTAGTTTGGCCAAATCGCTGATTAATTTTTGATTAGGCAGCCAATCAAGATGCATTGTATGCCAATTTAGATGTAACTTTGAATACTCATCTACTTTCATTGTGGTCAGAGGCAGAACAAGGGTTTTACCATTAAAGCTATGGTTGAGTTCGACCTCGTTTTGAAAATTCACTAGACCTACACTTAGCAGCTCCTTTATTAAGCTGTTAACTTGTCGACCTAACGTAAATTTTTCTTCTTTAGCATTTAAAATAGATAACAAGGATTTGTAGTTTAATGGCAATGTTGCACCGCTAGATTGATCAGCAGTGGGTTTTATCCCAAGGATATACAGTATGCGCGCGTCATTGCTCAAAGGCTGAAGTAGGGCGGTTTGTTCTGCTTTATTTAATTGCATAAAAATTCATTGGATCATTATTCTGATTGTTCATTATTTTTTAGCCAGCTTTTAAGCCATTCAACTGCGGCATCTTCAGGGATAGGATGATTTAGTACGTTAGGATGATTTAGTACGTCAATATGTAGGGCAGGGCATAAGAGTTTCGCGCCGGCGTTTAGCATTATGTTTTCCATTTGTAAGGAGCCGTGGCAGTAGGTGTCATAACTGCTATCACCCAAACCAACGACTAAAAATGAGGGGGTGAATAACGTTTGTGTTTTTAATTGTTCAGCAAAAGGTTGGATATTGTCTGGCAGTAGAAGTACAAATTACCCAAGTGGCAGTTTGATCTAAGCCCGATAACTGCGGGGTTAAATGGATTTCTGCGCTATGCGTATGATTCAACAAAACTTCTTGTAATGCATCGGCGACATATTCACTAGCTCCTAAGACACTGCCTACTATGATTTCAAACTTAGCCATTTATTTACTATGTCGTTTATTTAATTTCAGCATTGTACATTGTGATTAGCAGATCATCACGCCTAATTCCATTCCACTATTCCACCTAATATCACTATTTACCAATACAAAAGGAAGAAAATATTTTAGTGAGTAAGTCGTCAGAGCTGAACTCACCCGTGATTTCATTCAGGTGTTGCTGGGTTAAGCGCAGCTCTTCTGCGAGTAATTCTCCTGCAAGGTGTTCTTCCAATTGATGTTTACCTAGATATAAGTGTTCTGCTGCTCTGTCTATGGCATCTAGATGTCGTCTGCGCGCAATAAACTGGCCTTCTGAGCTTGCATTAAAGCCCATGCAATCTTTTAGGTGATCCGTTAAAAAGGTGAGTCCCTGTTCATTGCTAGCAGAGAGCGAAATAACTGGGTAATCACCGCTATCATTAAAACCAATAGATTCATTCGAAAGATCTATTTTATTACGGATAACACTTAGCCCAATATTTTTCGGTAGTTGCTGATAAAACTCTGGCCATATTTTTTCAGGATGGGTTTCTGCAGACTCAGTACTGTCCAACATAAATAACACACGATCGGCTTGGCGAATTTCTTGCCATGCTCGCTCAATACCTATTTTTTCTACCTTGTCTGGGCTATCCCGTAAGCCCGCAGTATCAATTATGTGTAAAGGCATACCGTCGATGTGAATATGCTCTTTGAGCACATCACGAGTGGTGCCAGCGATATCTGTGACTATGGCTGCATCTCTTCCCGCTAATGCGTTAAGCAAACTAGATTTACCCGCATTAGGTTTGCCCGCAATCACGACTCGCATTCCCTCTCTGAGCAGCGCGCCTTGCTTGGTTTGCTGGCGCAGCATTTCAAAGGATTGGATAATATTTTCTAAATCTTTTTGAATTTTACCGTCGCTTAGAAAATCGATTTCTTCATCGGGGAAATCAATCGCGGCTTCGACGTACATACGCAAGTGAATTACCTGCTCGACTAACGTGTGAATATGTTGTGAAAACGCACCTTGTAAGGAACGTAACGCGCCTTTTGCGGCTTGTTCAGAGCTGGCATCGATTAGATCCGCTATGGCTTCCGCTTGCGCCAAGTCCAATTTATCATTTAAGAATGCACGTTCACTAAACTCGCCAGGCCGAGCAATGCGTAATTTTGGTATTTTCAAAATAGCATTAAGCAACATGTCTAACACGACTTGACCGCCATGCCCTTGCAGTTCAAGTACATCTTCACCGGTAAATGAGTTTGGAGCCTTAAAAAATAAGGCTATGCCCTGATCGATAAGGTTATTTTCTGTGTCAGAAAAAGCTAGATATTCTGCTTTGCGGGTTTCAGGTAATTTACCCAATATTGCTTGCGCAGCGGCACTTGCTAGATTGCCAGAAATTCGGATTATCCCCACACCACCACGGCCTGGCGCGGTGGCCTGGGCAACAATAGTATCTTGTTGTGATGATAATCCTGTAGCAGTCATGTTTTGTTTAGTCTCTGAAGTTAGTAAATTGTAATGGTTGTTCCAAATTAGCATCTTTTGCTAATGCCATAACCTGTTGTAAATCATCGCGTTTTTTACCAGTGACTCGTACTTGTTCACCCTGTATTTGTGCTTGAACTTTTAGCTTGGCATCTTTGATGAGTTTAATAATTTTTTTGGCCACGTTGTTCGATGCCTTGTTTAAAGGCGATGGCTTGTTTATAAATTTTACCTATGTGCTGCACGTCTTTTTCTTCAAAGGCTGCGGTATCTACTTTACGTTTTACGCATGTACCACGCAGGATATCGAGCATCTGTTTGAGCTGGAAATCATTGTCAGCTGACATAGTGACTATACTTTCCTTTAACTCGAAACTTGCTTCGACACCTCTAAAATCAAAACGTGTGCTTAATTCTCTATTTGCGTTATCGACAGCATTAAGCAGTTCGGCTAAATCAATTTCTGAAACGATATCTAATGATGGCATATGTATTTCTCTGGATTTGGTTTGTTAGGTTTATCTATACCCATGTTACCTCAAAATGCATGTTTCAGCGGGAGTTTAGGATGGATTGGTATTACGCACAAAAAAGCCCGTTTTATACATAATTAACGTATAAAACGGGCTTTTGATTATTTCGAATTATTTGGTTTGTAAACCACGCTTTTCCATTGAAGCATAAATTATTTTTGCTTGAATCAAGGTAATAAGGTTACTTATCAACCAGTAAAGCACTAAACCTGCTGGGAATATAAAGAAGAACAGGCTCATAGCAACAGGCATATACTGCATGATTTTTTGCTGCATGGGGTCTGTCATAGTCATAGGTTGCAGTTTTTGTAGTAAATACATGCTGACACCCGTTAAAACAGGTAATACAAAAAACGGGTCTTTTGCACTTAAATCTGTGATCCAGAATATAAAATCAGCATGTCTAAGTTCAACACTTTCTAGCAGCACCCAATACAAGGCTAAGAATATTGGCATTTGTAGTAGTAGAGGGAAACAGCCACCCATAGGGTTAACCTTATCCTTCTTATACATTTCCATCATTGCCTGCTGCATTTTTTGTTTATCATCGCCGTGGCGTTCTTTGAGTGCATCCATTTTGGGTTTTAGCGCACGCATCTTGGCCATAGATTCGTATTGCTTTTTGGTGAGGGGATACATAAGCCCTTTAACGACTATGGTGATGAGGATGATAGCAAAGCCCCAGTTACCTACTAGGCTGTGAATAAATTGTAGGAAAGAGAAAAGTGGTTGTGAAATCATCCATAAAAAGCCGTAATCTACCGTTAGGTCAAGGCCTCTAGCTATGCCAGCTAATATTTCCTGATCTTTCGGTCCAAGGTATAAGATGTTATTAATTTGTGCTGTTTCACCCGCTTGAATAGTTACAGATTGACCGGTAAATCCAATCACACCATTTGTTTGCTGCAATATCCTGCTAAACAAGTTGTTTTTTTCGTCTTGCGGCGGTACCCAGGCCGACACAAAATAATGCTCTATCATTGCTGTCCAACCTGCAACAGTGGTTTGTTTTAGGTTGCTATCAACCATATCGTCGAAAGCGTATTTTTCGTAACGGTCTTCTTCTGTTGAATATGCGCTGCCACGATAGATAGGCATAAACATGCTGCCTTCTTGTTCAAGCATGCTTTGTTTTAATTGTGCAAACTGTTGAACTTGTTTAGGATCACTGGTGTTGTTTTTGATGACATAACTCACATCAATTCTGTGGCTGCCACGAGTGAATGCAAAGTTTTTAGTGACTTGTAAACCCCCAGGCGTTACTAAAGTAAGAGGAACCGTCAGGGTATCGCCTTCAAGCATGTAACTATCTTCTGCAACTTCGTAAGTAGGACGACCTTTACTGTCGGTTCCATCTGGGCCAATTAAGCCGCTTTGCGCAATAAATAATTTGTCACCACTGGGTTTTAGTAAGCTATATAACTCTTCTGAACCTTGTTCCATTGGAAACTTAGCCAAGTCAGCCGAAACAACATCACCACCTTTAGTGTCGATACTTAGGATAAGTGTATCTGTGGTTACAGATATTATTCTTCCGCCGCGGGTGGAACTCGCTATCAAACTTTGTCCGTCTGAAGTAGGAGCTGGCACATCCTCTGAGCTAGGCATGTCGAGATCAGTGCTAGTTTGTTCAAAGGTTGTTATAGGTGCGACTGGCTGAGGGCCGTAATCTAATTGCCATTGTTGCCATAATAAAAAGCCGACCATAGCGAGGCCAATTAATAAAAAACTGCGTTGGGATTCCATAAAATACTCTAATTAACTACTTATTTATGTGTGTGACTAATTCGTGTCAAAACATTAAACCACGGCGACGTTACTGTTTTACTTATGACCTGATTATTTATGAGGGCATAAGTGTAAAAATCATTCTTTATTTTGCTTTTTTTCTGGTACTGGATCATAACCACCATCATTTAGCGGATGGCATTTTAGTATGCGTTTGAAACTTAGCCAACACCCTTTTATTAATCCGTGTTCAGTAATGGCGTCAATTGCATAATAAGAGCAACTTGGGTGGAACCTGCATGTTGGTCCTAACATCGGAGAAAGCACTTTTTGGTAGAGCTTAATTATCCCGATTGGGATTTTTCGCAGCGCAACGCTAACTTTTTCCATAATTTACTCAGC
This sequence comes from Paraglaciecola arctica, assembly GCA_003232445.1. GTDB lineage: Bacteria > Pseudomonadota > Gammaproteobacteria > Enterobacterales > Alteromonadaceae > Paraglaciecola > Paraglaciecola arctica_A. The sequence goes on along the minus strand of QIJM01000551.1, from coordinate 1,430 downwards.
AAAGAAAACAATTCCTGATTCGACAACTTATCTAAACCACTTTTACCCACTACGACTATATCAATATTTGGAAATGAATGACGTTCTAAACGGAAGCTCTCGCGAATAATACGCTTAAGTCTGTTTCTGTCGTGTGCATGTTTGACTCGTTTTTTAGCCAAAGTGATGCCTAAACGAGGATTACTCGAAGTATTCAATCTGGCTAATATAGTAAGTTGGGGTGAAACAGATGGAATTGCATTACTGAAGACATATTCAAAGTGGGTGGGAGTAAGTAATCTTAGCTCCCGAGAAAAATGATTTTCACCCACCTTGGATAATTAAGCTGATAAACGCGCACGGCCTTTAGCACGACGATTGGCTATAACCTTGCGGCCATTTTTAGTCGCCATACGGGCACGAAAACCGTGTGAACGCTTACGCTTCAAGTTGCTTGGTTGAAAAGTTCTTTTCAATAAGGTTTAAACAAAATGAGCATTTATATGAGAACCTCTTCATGGTAATCACCGTGCCCAAAAATGACGCTGAATAATAGAGATCACTTTGCATCTTGTCAATCAATTACTCCAACTAATTGTGTTCTACATTAACTGTATTGACATGACTAATGTTTGATAACTGTTGAAAATTCTCATTTTATCCACAGGGTAGCCAATAAGTTAGCGATTACTTTTGATTTTTATAAAATATTGGCATTAAAATTGTTCAAAATAATGTGCCGCTAATACTTTATGAAATTACAATAAATTCTATTAAAACAATTGGATATAAGCAAAGTAAAAGTTATTTCTAATTAATTTCAAATGTATGTTGCGTTAGTAAGGTGATTAGCGAGATAATCCACAGCTAGTTTTAAGTTTGGCTTTTAACTGGTTAATAATAACACAGCTATTACTTTTCACTTTTGTTTTGTAATGTCGCTTTTATCTCATTTTGGCCTTTATTTATAAGGGTGGAGTTGTTTTTTTCGATGTCTATATGGAATCAGTGTCTCGATAGGTTGCAGCAGGATTTGCCTATACAACAGTTTAGTATGTGGATAAGACCACTTCTGGCCGAACATGGCGATGCTCACATAACCCTTTTTGCACCCAATCGTTTTGTTTTGGATTGGGTTAGAGACAAATATTTTTCGCAAATTAATAATTTGTTAGCTGAATTTTGTGGAGATAAAGCACCTCAGTTACGATTTGAAGTAAAGATTGCCAATGTAGATACTAGTAGAAACTTTACAACAAATAATCACCCGCCATTAGCAGTAGAGCAAAACAGGCAAAATAAAAATAGTTATTTACCATCAACACCTTTGGTTGCGGTTTCTAATGTAGGCACAGCTGCACCTATTGCTACAGGGCATAAAAGTAATATTAACTTAACATATAAATTTGACAATTTTGTTGAAGGTAAGTCAAACCAACTAGCAAGGGCAG
>QIJM01000110.1 GCA_003232445.1 Paraglaciecola arctica | reverse complement strand
AAATCATGTTAGATACTCGATATGCGAGATGGTCTGAGCAACCTAATGTACTCATTCGACAAGTGCATATGCAGGCATTTAGAAGTATTTGTGTGTTTAAGTGCTCTGTTGATGATTGAGGACAAATTTGACTTTGACTGCAGATGGCCGTCTTTTTCGGCGCAAAGTAGCGATGACAATATGGCTTATGCGCCAGACAGCATATTATACCAATCCATCCTAACAATTATCTGTAAACATTGTGATGCACATTAGGTCATGTATTTGATGATGACTCAACACCCACCGGTAAACATTATTGTGTGAATTCCGTTTCACTCAAGTTTGCTGTAAAAGAGTAAAAACTGACTAGGGGTTAGGTTGACAAATTCAATACAAATCTTATAGTACAACCGAATAAATGGAAAGAAAACTACTCGCCATAAGCCGCAAGCATTATTATTGATAACCCTTCAAATTTTTGATTAAACAAGGATGAACATGATCTTAAAACCATTTACACTGCTATTGATTTTTATCAGCAGCATTGCCAATTCAGGCGTATCTGAGTGGATAAACATAACGTTAGAAAATGGCCATATAAAAATACCAGTGCAGGTAGAAGGCATTGAAGCGATGGCTATTTTAGATAGCGGAGCACAGGCAAATGGCATCAGTGAACGCTTTAAAAATCGACATAAGTTGACTTTTGGGACGGGACGAAAGGTTAACGTTATAGGGGTTCATGGCAAAGAACGCCGAAATACGTATAAAAATGTTTCTGTAGAGATGTTGGGTGCGCAGATGAAGTTTGATGATTTGGTCAGCCTCAACTTTGGCGGTCGCAATGATGCTCTTCTTCTTGGGGCTGGTTTTTTGGCAACCTATATTGTCCAAATTGATTATCCAAATGAAAAAATACGGTTTCTTACACGAGATGCAATGAAACTAGGTGATGTTGTTAATATCGATATTAGAACTCAAAAGGGATCTGGAACACCTATCGTTAAAGTTAACTTGAATAACCAAAAGGACGTTTGGTTGGTACTTGATACAGGTAATAGTGGAGGTGTTCTACTCGAAAGAAGGATAGCAAAACAAAATAATTGGTTAGATATGTATCCCGTTATAGAATCGTGGTCTAGTGGAGCAATCAGTAGTGGCTACACGGAGACTTTCAGTCTTCCTATATTCACAATCGGCCCTTATGAGCTAGAAAACGTAACGATTAGCGTGGCAAGTGAAGGTTCTAAAATGAATATTAGTAGTCAGTCCGAGCGGGCATTTAGCCGTATCAAAGGAACCAGAGTTCAAGGGCTATTAGGTTACGATGTACTCAAACACTTTATTCTTACACTTGATTATAAGAAAGGCCAAGCTCATCTAGGATTACCTGAGATATAAAGCGACAAAAATGGCATTCCATCTACAAATGAAGTTAATTGCCGATTTTTTTGTGAAAGTTAATTTCATGATTGTATTAAATAAGTAGTGTTTTTTCCCTTAACTCTTCAAAACAATGCTCTTTTTCTCTTATTATTGTTTAAAATTGGTAATTAATTACTTAAAAATTATGCTTTCATGAGCTTTTTTTGATCAAACTGTAATTTTTTAACAATTTGGTTCTTTCTGTTTCCTTGATTAGAATGCCCACAAATTTGGTATGGCTCTCGGGAATAGGACACTAATTTATGAATCACCAGTTAGAGCAGGAACTATTAAGCAGTTGGCAGGAAAGGCAAGAATTCGCTGAACAAATGCAACCTATTCTCGGTAAGTTGTATCGAAACAGAGCGATTGAAATATCAGTCTATGGTCGACCTCTACTAGGAGCCAGCGCGATAGATATTATTAAGGCTCATCGCTCGGTAAGGTTTAAAGAAAAGCAAAAGTTGCGTCTTAGAGAAAGTTGGCCATTGCTTGAAGCGTTAAATAAAATGGAGCTTGCTCCTGCTCATATTGATTTAGGCAAATTGGCGTACGGTTATCATTATGATCCGGCCTATGCAGATGTATCGATTGAAGACTATTTGTCTGAACAATTAAAAGACATAGTGAATGTTCAAGATCAGCAAAAACCACAAGATGTGGTGTTGTATGGATTTGGCAGAATAGGTCGGTTATTAGCTCGATTACTCATTGAAAGGCAAGGTACCAACAATAAGTTGCGATTAAAAGCGATTGTTGTACGTGGTGGTAAAGAGGGTGACTTAGAAAAACGGGCGAGTTTATTACGTCGTGATTCAGTGCATGGGCCTTTTAATGGCAGTATCACTATCGACAAAGAAAAAAATGCGATCAAAGCTAACGGCTCTTATATTCAAGTTATCTATGCCAACAGCCCTACTGAGGTAGACTATAGCCAATATGGGATCGGTCAGGCAATCGTCGTCGACAACACTGGGATGTGGCGTGACGAAGAAGGGCTAGGTCAGCATTTACAATCTAAGGGCGTCAAAAAGGTATTGTTAACTGCACCAGGAAAAGGCGATATTAAGAATATTGTATACGGGGTAAATGACAAAGACATATTGTCGTCAGATACGATATTGTCCGCAGCCAGTTGTACAACTAACGCCATCACACCTGTGCTCAAAGCGCTAGACGAAAAATATGTGATTGAAAGTGGGCATGTTGAAACTGTGCATTCCTATACTAATGATCAAAACCTGATTGATAACTTTCATAAGGGCGATCGCCGTGGGCGCAGTGCTCCACTGAATATGGTAATTACAGAAACAGGGGCTGCTACCGCGGTCGCTAAGGCTTATCCTCAATTACAGGGTAAATTGACCGGTAGCTCTATCCGCGTACCCACACCCAACGTATCTTTGGCAATATTGAACTTGCATCTAGGTGAGTCAACCGATAAAGCGGCTATCAATGAGTATTTAAGGGACATTGCTTTATTTTCGCCGTTGCAACATCAAATCAATTTCACTGCCTCAAAGGAAATTGTATCGACCGACCTAGTGGGCACGCGTGCGCCTTCTGTGGTCGATTCGCAAGCCACAATAGTCGCTGGCAATAGAGCCACTTTATATGTGTGGTACGACAATGAATTTGGTTACAGTTGTCAGGTGATGAAAGTACTGCAGCATATGGCTGACTTGGTGTACCCTACTTTGCCTGAGCCATTGCCAAGCAAATTATAGTGGCGGGGCAATGACTCGAAAATTAATGCAATAAAAACCCGCTTTAGCGGGTTTTTATTAGAAGGGAACCAGAGAACTTACTTTTGAATAAATTTTCCAACAAACTTAAACAGATTAAATGGCATATTTGGCTAAGAGATGTGCTTGTTTTATGTGCCATTATTTTTGCAGTGAATACTTGGCAATCACGTAATATGCTGGATGTTGATAGTAATGTGGTAGTCAAAAACCAATTGCTAGTGGGACTTGATGGGCAAACTAGTCCCCTAATAAAACCTGACAAACCTACACTGATTTATTTTTTTGCGCCTTGGTGTAAAATCTGTTCACTTAGTATTGGTAACCTTGAGTATCTAAACTCAGACAAACTAAATATTGTAAGAGTCGCACTGGATTATTCGAATGTAGAAGAAGTCCAAGATTTTGCTGATAAGCACAATATATCGAGTCAGATTTTGTTGGGGCATGCAGGGCTAAAACAGCAATTTAAAATTCAAGGTTATCCCACATACTATATTCTGGATGATCAGCAAAAAGTGCTGGCCAAGTCATACGGTTATTCCACTGCATTGGGATTAAAATTACGACAGGTTTTTTCGGGATAAACGTGCATCCATAGTCCTTTTTTATAACGACTGTGATAAATTACTGAGGTCAAATCTCCATGGGGTCAAAAAGTGAGAATAAGCAGCAATTTTGATAGCGGAAATATCCACGTTATCCGTGCAGGCGATCCATTAAATATTCAATTAAGTATCCGCAACGACAACCAATCAGAGTTTTATCAATGGTTTTATTTTAAGCTAGAAACTCAACGCTTTATTTCTCACCAGATAACGATAACTGACCTCGAAAAGTCGGCTTACCCTGAAGGATGGCAGAACTATCAAGCTGTTGCATCTTATGACAGACAAGAGTGGTTTCGGGTAGATTGTGAATTTGATGGTGATACCTTAACCATTGCGCATACACCTGAATTTGAACATATCTATTACGCCTATTTTGCACCTTATAGTTACGAGCGCCATTTGGACTTGCTCAGCTGGGCGCAAAAATCAGCTGATTGTCGCCAAGAGTATTTAGGAGAAACCCTCGATGGGCGCGATATGTCTTTGTTGGTGGTGGGTCAACCAGAAAAAGGCAAAAAGGTGATTTGGGTGACAGCCCGTCAACATCCCGGCGAAACCATGGCTGAGTGGCTAATTGAAGGGTTTTTAGAACGTTTGTTGGATGAAGACGATGGATTATCACGTTTGCTGCTCGACAGCGCTGTGTTCTATGTTGTACCCAATATGAACCCAGATGGCTCAGTGCGCGGGCATTTACGTACCAACGCCAAGGGTGTGAATTTAAACCGTGAATGGCAATCACCTAGCATGGAAAATAGCCCAGAAGTATTTTTAGTGAAACAAAAAATGCAATCGGTGGGTGTTGATATGTTATTGGATGTGCATGGAGATGAAGCCTTGCCTTATAACTTTGTGGCGGGCTGTGAGGGTAATCCACATTACAATGATCGTTTAAAAAACCTTGAAGAGTCGTTCAAAGCAGCGTTATTGACGGCTACTCCGGAATTTCAAGACGTACACGGCTATGACAAAGACGAGCCGGGCAAAGCTAACTTAACTGTTGCGGCTAATGCGATAGGTCATGAATTCGATTGTTTGTCTTATACCTTGGAAATGCCATTTAAAGACAACATTGATTTGCCAGACCCCGCTTATGGTTGGTCACCGGCTCGCTGCAAGCAACTGGGCGAAGATGTATTGATTGCCATGCGCGCGGTAGTTGATACTCTTCGCTAGAAAGATTTTTATAAAAATAGTAATAAAAAACACAAAAATAATTAAGGGGAAAATCGTTGGAAGCTTTTCATAATCTACTGAAATCTATGGATGGCATGTTGGGGGGCGCTTGGTGGTTCCCTTACGTGTTACTGGGTACAGGTTTATTTTTCACTATTTACTTAAAATTCCCACAGATACGTTACTTCAAACACGCTTGGAAGGTAGTGACAGGTAAATATGATAAAGCTGACGCGCCTGGTGATACCACACATTTTAGAGCCCTCACCACTGCGCTTTCGGGCACGGTTGGCACAGGTAATATTGGTGGTGTGGCATTTGCACTATTTCTAGGTGGCCCTGCCGCTTTGTTTTGGATGTGGGCAACCGCATTTTTTGGCATGACAACTAAGTTTGTCGAGGTGACGTTGTCACATAAATACCGGGATAAAACGCCAGATGGCACTATGGCTGGTGGCCCCATGTATTACATGGACAAACGTTTAAACATGAAGTGGTTAGCTGTTGCTTTTGCCATTGCCACTGTTATCAGTTCGTTTGGTACCGGAAACCTTCCGCAAAGTAATAGTATTGCCACCAGTGTTGAAGCAACTTTTGGCTTTGATCCACTCATAGTAGGCAGTGTGCTTGGGATCTTTTTAGCCTTAGTTATCTTAGGTGGTATCACCCGCATTGCTGCTGTGACCTCCAAAATAGTGCCTATTATGGCCTTGATATACATTGTTGGCGCATTTGCAGTGATTTTTGCAAACCTAGAAAATATCGGTCCAGCTTTTGCATCAGTGTTTTCAGACGTATTTACCGGCTCGGCTGCCACAGGCGGGTTTTTGGGTGCAACAATCGCTTACGCCTTTAACCGTGGTGTTAACCGAGGTTTGTTCTCGAACGAAGCGGGGCAGGGTTCTGCTCCTATAGCTCACGCGGCGGCTAAGACAGATGAACCAGTATCTGAAGGTATGGTGTCTATTCTTGAACCTTTTATTGACACCATTATCATTTGTACTCTTACCGGTTTAGTCATCCTTTCTTCAGGTGTGTGGAAAGACAAACATGTTAATACCTTTGATCGTACCGATATGTACATATTAGCGGGTGATTATGTTGAATCTGATGCATCAGATAAACAAACTCTTTATGCTTATATCAATAACATAGAAGGTCATGGTGTCACCCAGTTTAATGGCGAGATACAAGTTGTTAATGGTAAGTCGGTGAGCAAAGGTTTTACCATTTTTAATGCTCGCTCATTTGCAGATAATGTTGTTTTCTCTTTGGGTACTCCAGAAGACAATTACACAGGTACATTAAAAGTCGTCAATGGTAGCCTGCTTAAAGATAACATCATCGTCAGAGGTGAATCGTTAATTCATTCAGCTAGCCTTACTGCCTTGGCTTTCACTAAAGGTTTCTTTGGTGAATCGGGTAAATATATTGTGTCGGTTGGATTATTGTTATTTGCGTTTTCTACCGCGATTGCATGGTCTTATTATGGTGACAGAGCCATGACCTATTTGTTAGGGCCGCGTTCAGTCATGCCTTACCGTGTGGTGTATGTGGCCGCATTTGTCTGGGCTGCAGTCTCGGATACGACCCTTGTGTGGACATTGTCTGCGGTGGCTATAGTGGTGATGACCTTACCTAACTTGTTTGGCATTTTCTTATTACGTAAAGAAATGAAAGAATCGGTTGCCGAGTATTGGGTCAAGTTTAATAAAGAACATAAGTAGGTTTCAATGTTTTTTGAAGCGCGGCAACTTGTCGCGTTTTCTGTTTTAACTCGAATTCTGGTTATGTAAGTTTGGAGGAAAAGATATGGCATTAATAGATTGCCCTTCTTGTAGTAAAAAAATATCGGATAAAGCACAAAGCTGTCAACATTGTGATTTTACTCTGGGTACAGCCAATGCTGAAGATATCGTACGCAAACAAAACTTGAATAAGTATCTGAAAAGTCAGAATATTCAAATGCAATCCATGCTAGCTATGTTGTTATTTGTAGCGGGTTTTGGCTTTATGTATTGGGGTGGCGTAGCACCGGGTGGGTTGCAACATAATCTTGCTATAGGTCTGACGATTATTGGCTTTGTTTGGTACATCGTTAATCGTGTGCGTTTGATACTTTTAAAAAGACCTGATTAAAAATGGATAATACTGCACTATTAACCTCGATGTCTGAGCCTGTTTATCAAAAATTATTGCAAGCAGTAGAAACAGGTAAATGGTTAGACGGTTCGCCGCTGACAGAGCCGCAACGAGAAACGTCTATGCAAGCAGTGATGTATTATCAAGCAAAAGTCCTTAAGTCCGATCAGCACATGACAGTAGGCGCAGACGGTGAAATTGTGCATCGAAGTCGTGAATCACTGCAGCAAGAACTCAAACAAAATTCTAATAATATTCAAACAATAGCGCGGTTTAAACAGGATGATCTTTAAGCACCTTTTTCGTTCCAAACATCAAAATTCTGATCCTCAGGTACGCCTTCAAGCAATAGAAAAGCTGAATAAACAAGATCCTCAACAAAAATCTGTTTTGCATGAATTGGCTTTTAACGACGCCGACGTGGGTGTCAGTCTGGCAGCCTTGCATAAACTCGATAGTTTTGTGCTTTGGTACAAAATATCGCAGATTACCAAAAACGACAGAGTGCAGAAAAAATCACAACAGTTTGTTGAAAATGCCTTGTTAGATGAGCAAAACGCAGCGTTAACAGAGCAAGAAAAACGTGCGTTTATTCTTGAAACTCGTGACATACGCTTAATCGAAAAACTGCTTGGACAGCAATGGATACAAAAAGATACTGAACTTGCGATGAGATTACTGCAAAAAGTAGATAAGCCGCAACGGCAAGAAAAACTCTTGTTTGATACACAAAATGAGAGTCTTCAAACGGCTATTTTGCAAACCTTAGCAGATGGTGCACAAGCGCGTAAGTTACTCAATAAAATACAGAAAAAGACATCTTCTAGTATCTTGAAAGAGTTGGCCAATGAAACACTTCAAGGCTGGATCAGGGCAGAACAAGTGCCGGTTGAAATCGAACAACAAGTGAAAATGGTGTTGTCTCGAATGCTGGCTCTGAAAGATCAGAACGATTTATTGCACATTCAACAACAGCAAACAGAGTTAACCCATCAGTACACACAAATTGCACATCGCTTTGCTTGTTTGCCAGAACTTAAACGTGTTGAAATTGAGCAAAAACAGCAAAAACATGCAGACATATCCTTGCGCATTGAACGCACTATTGAATCGTTAAAACCGCAGTGGCAAGCACAGCAGGCTGAGTTGGCCTTGAGTCAAAGTATGGATAATTTGCTGGTTGAAGTTGAGCCGAGTTTGGCAGAACTGTCTGTACAACTGACCACACGTATCAGTGAAATTGGTTCGTCAGAGGTAGATGCTCTTGTGCTGACAATCAATCAACACATTGAGAAGTCACACAACCTGACTAATCAATTACCAGCAACTAACCAAGCTGCCCACAGGCGTTTAGAACAACTAAACAATCAATTGTTGTCTAGCTTAAATACCTTAACCAATATTCCACAGTTCCAACAAGCTATTCAACATGGGCAGGCATTATTAGAAAAGTTTGCAGGCTTGTCACTCCCAGATGATGCCAGCCAAATTGAAGCCGCAGAAGAATACCTCAAAGAACAAAAACAAGAATGGCGCAATACAGTTGCCAGCTATCAGGCACATATTCCTGCTACCTTGTCACAGCAGTGGAATGAACGTTTAAAACTGTGGCAACAGGCAATAAAAGCCTTAAAAAGCCAATTAGATGGTGAGGTTTCTCGTTGCAGAAACAAATTAAAAACCGTTGAAAGCCTAATTAACCAAGGTAAGTTTAAAGCTGCAATGGCGCTGTATCAAAAGGCACAAAATTGGTTCAATGTTCTGCCAGAGAAACAACAAGGGCAACTAGAACGAACCTTTAATACCGTTGAAGAACAAATTGAAAACTTAAAAGATTGGCAAGATTACATTGCCGCTCCCCGAAAACCAACGCTGCTAAATGAAGTGGAGGCACTGATCATTCAGCCCTTAGAGATTGACGCTCAATCAACAGCCATTAAGTCTTTGCGTTATCAATGGAATAGCTTAGGCAAGACAGATACTGAATCTGACCAAGCATTAAATGCGGCCTTTGAAAGCGCGATTGAAAAAGCCTTTACGCCATGCCGTGAGTTTTATGAGCAACAACAACAGCAACGTGAAGAAAACATGTTGGCTAAGCAACAAGTCTTGACCGCAATTAAAGCCTTAGGTGAGGAACATGACAGCATAGCCGAACTCGCTAAAATATTAAGAAATGTGCAAAAAAAATGGAGAAATATTGGCGAGGTAGACTTTAAACAGCGCAATGCTTTGTACGATAGTTATCAGCAGTTACTGGATCCACTCAGGGATAAAGTGTCGGCTTTTTATCAAGACAACGCCGAGCTAAAGCAGGCACTGTTAACAAAAGCTGAAAAGCTGTTAGAGCTGGAGTCGGTCAACGAGGCCATAGAACAAGCGAAGAAACTGCAACAGACATGGAAAACCATCGAACATGCAGGCAAGAAGGCCGAAGCGGAATTATGGCCAGCATTCAGAAAGGTTAACGATAGCTTGTTCGCCAAAAAAGCTGAGGCGAGTCAACAAGAGCAGACACAGCTTAAACAACAAGTGGCGTCAGTCAAAGAGCAAGTTACACAGCTTGAAACATTACTCGCTAGTGCAAGTGATAAGGCCAGTGTGCAAAGTGCTTTGCAGGATAAACAAACCGTCATTGATGCAATAACTGCTTTGCCGGTACGTGATCGCCGGGCGTTGGAACAACGGGTACAAACGGTTGCTGAGCAGCAGCAGTTAAAATTAACAGAGTTGGCAAAATCTGCTAAAGGTCAAGCGTATCAAGACTTGTTTAGTACATTAAAAATATGGCAAACGGATAGTGAAATACCGGATGGTGTGACTAGCTTGAGCAAACAGTGGCAACAATGTTTTCATGAGCTGAGTGAGAATGCCGAACGACATGAATTAACCATTAAAATGGAAATAGTGGCACAAAAAGACTCACCCAAAAAAGACGCAGAAAAACGTCAATCCATTCAAATGCAATTGATGGCACAGAAGTTACAATCTGGAGATAGGCTGGATTTGTTGTCATTGCTCAAAGATTGGATTAGAGCAGGCTCCTTAAGTAAGAGTGACATCACTTTGCTTAAGCGAATTGAACCTTTGTTTTTAAGTTGATATATGCAAGATAAAACCACCCTTATTCGTCTTAATAAATTTATCAGCGATTCAGGTTTTAGCTCTCGTCGCGCAGCCGACAAATTAATCGAACAGCAACGAGTCAGAATAAACGACAGTATCCCTGAATTAGGCACTAAAGTGGCACTCGGTGATGTGGTGACGGTGGATGGTCAACGTATCCAAGCCAGTGCCACTGACAAAGCCGATCGCGTGTATATTGCCTACCACAAGCCCGAAGGTATCACTTGTACCACTGAGCTGCATATCAAAGGTAATATTGTTGATGCCATAGGCCATAAACAAAGGATCTTCCCTATAGGCCGGTTAGATAAACCGTCTGAAGGTTTGATCTTTTTGACCAGCGATGGCGATATCGTCAACAAAATTTTACGAGCTGAAAACGCTCACGACAAAGAATATGTGGTGACGGTCAATCGGCCTTTAACTGGACACTTTATTCAGAAGATGGCCAATGGTATTCCTATCTTAGATACAGTGACCAAGCCTTGTCCGGTGACCATGCAGAGTAAAATGGT
>QIJM01000202.1 GCA_003232445.1 Paraglaciecola arctica | reverse complement strand
CTTTCTCCTTCGACTACGTAAACAGCGGTCAAACCATGCAACAAATAATACATTACAATAAAATTAGTCCATGCATAGGTATAGGGTTTACCTTCTATTAGCCCTTTAACCGGTAATAAAATCGGCACTATCCAAAACAACACAGTGAACAAAGTTGAAGTGGTTTTATCTATGGTTAAAACAAAATGCCAGACCACTAACCAAACAATCAAAAGTAAATAGCTGGTTAAGGTTAATCTTCGAAAAAATGTGCTGTTAAATGTCATGTTGCTTATCCAGTTTCGCCGCAAGTAGTGCCAGCCTTTTGCCTTGTTCAATACACAATGTTTGTTCTTCATCAGAGAGTTTGTTTTTATTGTTACCTTGAGCTAGGTGTGTTGCACCATATGGGCTGCCGCCAGATAAGGTGGTATGTAATTCTGGGTTGGAATAGGGCAGTCCGCACAATATCATGCCGTGGTGAAACAAGGGGATCATCATGGTAAGCAAGGTGGTTTCTTGCCCGCCATGCATACTGGATGTAGAGGTAAAAACACAAGCCGGCTTATTTTCTAATGTGCCTGCTAACCACTGGGCGCTGGTATCGTCTAAAAAGCACTTTAAAGGTGCCGCCATATTACCGAAACGGGTTGGGCTGCCAAGTGCCAACGCACAACAATCATCTAAGTCTTGTTTTACCACATAAGGATCGCCTGAATTGGGTACTGAATTTTGAACACTTTGTAAATTGTTGCTGACTTCAGGAACACAGCGTAATCGTGCCTCCAGCCCGGATTTCTCAACCCCTAATGCTATGCTGTTAGCCATGGCTTGAGTTGCGCCATGGCGACTGTAATATAAAATCAGTACTACTTGACTCATAAAATTTCCAAAACAGATTCAGGGGGACGACCAATTGCAGCTTTACCATTGAATAGAACTATCGGTCGTTCAATCAGTTTCGCAGTGCCGACCATTGCGCTAACGAGGGCTTCTTCAGTTAAGGTTTGCTCTGCCAAATTTTGCTGTTTGTAAGCGTCTTCACCTTTTCTCATTAATTGCCTTGCCGAAGAAAAACCTAATTGGCTAATAATACGTGTTAGCTCATCTGCACTGACTGGCGTTTTCATATATTCAATAATGTGTGGCTCAAACCCTTTGTCATGAAGTAATTGCAGGGTTTGGCGGCTTTTTGAACATCTAGGATTGTGTAATATTTTCAAATCAGACATAAATTTCTTTTCACTTCGAATGAGATATTGTATTGATACGTAGTATTCTACATTTTATTATTTTTGTTACGAGAGTAACTCGCATTTAGGACACTGTTATTTTGAAAAAAGTGGTTATTATATTAGCTGCATCGTTAGCTTTGTTAGTAGGTTTGTGGACTCAGCAAAATCTAAAAGTTGACTTTACTACCCTTGATGGACAAGAGCATCGTTGGAGTAATTCACAAGGAAATTGGAAAGTAGTCAATTATTTTGCCGAATGGTGCGCACCATGTTTACGAGAAATGCCCGAGTTGAATCATTTTTACCAACAACATAATGATGATATAGATATCTTTGCTGTGAGTTTTGATCCGTTGAACAAAGAGCAGCTAATGGTTTTGCAACAAAAACATGATATTCAGTTTCCTATTATAGATAGGCTTAATAGTCTGCCATGGAGCCAGCCACCTAACAGCCTACCGACAACTTACATTCTTGATGCTGATGGCAAAGTACAACAACAATTGAAAGGTGAACAAAGTGCAGAAAAACTATTACACACTGTCAATGTGTTAAAGGCTTTGTAAGCGCTCTTGCGCGGTTCTAAATTGCTCTATTCGGGCTCTTATCCGTTTTTGTTCAATTTTACGTTTATCAGCAAAATTGTAGGCAGTATGTAATTCATCTATCGCTCTTGGGTAGGCTGCTACTAAGGCATACACTTCGGCTTTTACTTGGTGCATCTCCAGTTTTTGCTCGCTACTACGATAGCTATCTGAAAGTAACTCGTAGGCCAATAAATTGTCTGGATTGATTAATAGATAATCTTTTAAAAGTGATGTCGCTCTTGCAAAATTTTCATTTTTAATCAACACATTCGCCAAATTTAAGGTCAACACTCGGTTGAAAGGTGCATGGACAATTTGTGCCGATAATCTATCTATAGCTCCTTGATGTTGATTCATTTCTATCGCTATATCGGTATAGGTATCTAAATAAAATAAATTATCAGGGTCTTTTTGCAACAGTCCGTCTATCAATCTGAGCGCTGGTTCAAACTGTTCATTGGCCAAATAAGATAAAGCTAAACCATATTCAGCCGCTTGTTTAAAAACATAACGTTGCTTTTGCAGAACATCAGAGAAGTATTCGATATTACGCTTAGGATTGGCGTAGTAGCGAGCCACAATTCTCGACTTAGCCAGATGAAAACTGATGCTTTCAGATATATTGCGTGGTCGAAATGATGCCGCTCGTGTGCGTGCGTCGGCAATCCTCGATTGAGGTAAAGGGTGAGTGAGTAAAAACGCTAGAGGGGTTGATTTAAGCCGGTTTTTTTCAGCCAATATGCTAAAAAAGTTACTAGCACCATTTGGGTCAAACCCTGCTTCTGCTAATATTCTTATGCCCACTCTGTCTGCTTCTTTTTCATTTTGTCTGGTGTAATTGATTGAAGATTGCGCCGATGCAGCATTACTAACGGATAGAGCAGCAATTCCTGCTTCTGGGTTCACCGCGGCTAATAATATGCTACCCAGCATACTGGCTATTTGCAAAGGTGACGATTTTTGTCTGGCTTCAATACTACGGGCTATATGTCTTTGTGTAACATGACTCACTTCATGAGCCAAGACTGAAGCCAATTCAGACTCGTTTCTGGCGTTAAAAATAAGTCCAGTATGAATGCCGATATGTCCGCCAAAAAACGCGAAGGCATTGATGTCTGGACTGTTGAGAATAAAAAATTTATAGGGAAATTTTACGTCATCTGCTTGTGCTACCAAACGATTACCAATGTCTTGAATATATTCATCCAACAATGGGTCGTTAATAATAGGGGCTTGACCACGCAGTTGACGCATAAGCGCATCGCCAATCAATACCTCTTTATCTAGGCTGATAGCACTAGATGCCACCACGCCTATTTCTGGTAAGACATTTTTTTTATTTACTGCGCTAACAGACATAGTGCCTAATAAGAATATACTTAAGGCAGAAACAACGATGTTAGCAATAGGTTTTATCATAGATTACGTCTAATTTAAGTGTGTATATATTACATGACAGTATTGGTTAGTAAATACTTGCGTTTGTTATGGATCAGCGACCCGTCAATTAGTTCAACTTTACCTTATGTATTAGGCAGTTTTCATGTCTTTTAATTGTTGTTCAATAGACAAAAATACCTCTTGGACTGACTGCCCACTATTTTCAACAACTTGTAATGATGCGGTCAATAAATCCATCACTTGTTCTACTAACATATGGGCATATTTAAGTAATTCCAAATCCGCCTCATCACCACAACGGATTGTCACGCCGATAAAGTCGCTTAGCTTTGGGATACTGAGCAGAGGGCCTAAATTGGAGGGATTAAATTCTTTGAACGGTGAATCAGCATCAAAAGGCTTAATCAGCGCTTGAGGTTGGTCGTTAACAATAGGGAAACAATGCAAATCAAATGCGTATTGGGTACAGTGCTTTTTCAGAGCTATCGGCGGTTTACCTTGTTTACAATTGGCTAAATTCCAGTTTTTTTTATTCAGTAAATATTTAATATTGTTATCAAAACCGTCGGTAAATGTGCCTTCTAGTTCTAATAATTTATTGGCTACTATTTGAAAATGGTCGGGGATCTCTCCTAAATTGAGTGATTTTTTCAATTGCAAGATAGCTTTTACGTTGCCAAAACGACATGTCCAATCTAATTGCAAAAACAGCCTCTCTTTATTTCTGTAATCTATTATATCCCTATTTTATCATGTAGGGGTTGTGCAATAATGTCCCATCATATAGATGAGCTTCAACTATCACCAACAACCTATTGATTGGTGATGCCTAATATTAGACAAGGACACTAGATGTTAAACGTTTTTGAACGTTGGTATAAGCGAAAATTTTCAGATCCTGATTCAATGATGTTGTTATTGCTGTTACTCATCAGTTCATTGCTATTGGCTGTTTGGGGTGGGATTTTAATGCCGGTTTTAGTGGCCGCTGTTATCGCATATTTGTTGGACTGGCCGGTTGTGCAATTATGTAAATTAGGTTTATCTCGTGGCTATACCACAGTGTTGGTGTTATTTGGTTTTATCAGCGTATCAATTTTAACCTTTGTGGGTTTAGTGCCTATTGTTGCCCAGCAGAGTATTAACTTGATTAAAGAAATGCCCCTGATATGGGAGAAGGGGCAGGTGTGGTTATTAAAGTTGCCTGAAACTTATCCAGATCTTGTGCAGTTGACTCAAATTCAAGATGTGTTGGACGGTATAAATGGAAGAGTGGTGGTGTTTGCAGAGCAATTATTGTCTGCATCATTTAGTTCTTTAGGTGGACTTGGCGCTTTATTAATTTACTTGATTTTAGTACCGCTAATGGTGTTTTTTATGGTTAAGGATAAAGAAATGTTGGTATCTAATCTCTCTTCTTTATTACCCAGCGAACGCCGACTGATCAAACAAGTGGGTACTGAAATGAATGTGCAAATTGCTAACTATATTCGCGGTAAGGTCATCGAAATTGTCATTGTTGGCACAGCATCGGCAGTGACTTTTGCGTTTATGGACTTACGCTATGCACTGTTACTTGGTGTGTTGGTAGGCTTTTCAGTCCTTATTCCTTATATAGGTGCAGCTGTTGTGACTATTCCTGTGGCCATAGTCGCCTTGTTTCAGTGGGGTATAACACCTGATTTTTGGTATTTGATGATTGCCTACGGCATTATTCAGGCTCTAGATGGAAATGTAATAGTGCCTATACTATTTTCGGAAGCGGTGAGCTTGCATCCTGTGTATATTATTATTGCGGTATTATTTTTTGGCGGGTTGTGGGGGTTTTGGGGCGTGTTCTTCGCTATCCCTTTGGCTACGTTAGTTAAGGCCGTTTCCAATGCATGGTCAAGTCCAACGGAATTAGTGACTGAAGATAATACCATTCTGCATAAATAAGTGACCGCTTAGCGAGATTTTAAAAGGGTTTCATTAAGGCGCAGCCGAATTATTATAAACGGCTCCGATCTTTAAGCTCGATTATTTTTGTAGATATGCCAATACCACGTCATGATGGTTTTTGGTTTTGAATTTATCAAACACATGTTCTACTTCGCCGGTCTCATTAATTAAAAACGTAATACGATGAATACCGTCGTATTCTTTACCCATAAATTTCTTTAGACCCCAGACACCAAATGCATCGGCTAATGCATGATCCTCATCCGACAAAAGGGTGAAATTGAGGTTTTCTTTTTCTATAAATTTGGGCAGTCTTTTAACTGCATCAGGGCTTACACCTAATACTTCAACGTTCAATGCAACCAATGATGCTTGGCTATCCCGTAAACCCTGTGCTTGTATTGTGCAGCCGGGTGTCATGGCCTTAGGGTAAAAATAAAGCAATACTTTTTTACCCGCAAAGTCGCTTAGCGAAACTGTTTGGTTATCTTGATTCGGTAGAGAAAATTGCGGTGCTATATCGCCCGCTTTGAGCATTTGCATAATAAATTGCCTTAAATTATTAATGAAAAAGGGTATAAATAGTGATCAATGATTTTGTTTAATCGAACCTTGTAAATTCAGTGGTTGTAACAGTTCTTGAAGAGCATGTTCAATTTTTTCAACTTCGAGCTCATATGGAATAGAAATCACCATTTTACACTTCATGCGTTTGTCGCTAGCAGAGTCGTTTTCATTTTTGTCTAAAAATTTTAATCTAAATGCACTGACAGAGATATTACGTTGTTTGAAAAAATCGGTGATCTGGTCAATCAGTCCGGGTGTGCTTTTGCCACGAATGATGACATCCGCTAGGTGTTCGAGGTTTTGTTTGCAATGCTTTTTAGTGCGTTTCATCATCGATAATAAATTATGCTTCTGACAAGTTTGCGGTAACAAACATTCGGCTTGGGAAATCGCACTTTGACTGCCTTCGATAATCATAGTGAGCGAAAAGTCCTGACCATAAATTGCTTGGCGACTATCTAAAATATTGCAGCCCACTCCAGATACTGTATCTGCTAATGTGCTTAATACGCCAAATTGGTCTGAACCTAGTATGGTAATGATAAGTTGTTGCGGCATTTTTAACCAAATTGTTGCTTTCAAATTGGCTATAACATACATGATTGTGGGTGGGTTGATCCAGTTTCAATTCTAATCCATCAAATGGGCTATTCAATGCTTGTTTTTAGGGTGCCAGATCTTTACCATTAGGCGCTAATTTTTTTGGAGAACACATGTTTACTGGCAGCTTTGTGGCATTAATTACGCCAATGTATGATAACGGGCAAATAGATTATCCGTCATTGAAGACGCTCGTTGATTTTCATATTCAAAATGGGTCTCATGGCATAGTGTCTGTTGGTACTACTGGGGAGTCTGCGACTTTACCCTTTTCTGAGCATATTGAAGTGGTAAAGCGAACCGTCGAATATGCTCAGGGGAAAATACCTATCATTGCTGGAAGCGGTGCGAACTCTACCTCAGAAGCAATTTTTTTGAGTGAACAAATGTCTAATACTGGCATTAAAGGGTTTTTAAGTGTTGTGCCTTATTACAATAAACCACAACAGAAAGGCATGGTAGCGCACTTTACCGCCATTGCTGATGCGACTGACTTACCTGTATTATTATACAATGTACCCAGTCGCACCGTCGCTGACATGTTGCCTGAGACAGTGGCAGAGTTAGCGGCTCATCCTAAAATTGTCGGTTTAAAAGATGCAACAGGTGATATAGCGCGCTTAAAAACCACACAGAAACTTGTCTCAGACGATTTTGTGTTATTAAGCGGTGATGACCCAACTGGTTGTGAGTTTCTTGAAAACGGTGGCCATGGGGTGATTTCAGTGACCGCTAATATTGCGCCTAGACAAATGGCTGACATGTGCAATGCCGCTTTGGTTAAGGATTTCCAGTTGGCAAAAGAAATAGATAAACAAATTGCCGGCTTACATAGCGCTTTATTCGTTGAGCCGAATCCTGTGTTACCTAAATGGGCTTTACATAAAATGGGGCTGACTAATTCAGTTTTTTTACGATTACCTTTAGTTGAATCGGAACTAGCTAGCCAAAATCATATCGAACAAGTTATGCGCAGTTCTGGCGTATTATCTTAAGGAGATAGCATGACCTATAAATTTCAATCAATCGGTGTGATTACAGCCACTGTGATAATAGTCACGCTGTTAGCCGCCTGTAGTTCATTAGAAACAAGAGAAGTGGCCAGTGGTTCATTTGATTATGTCAAAGAGCAACCCGGGCAAACAATAAAAATTCCAGAGGATGTGGACGCACCTAAATTTAATGACACCTTTAAACTCCCAGAATTAGGTGAAAATGCACCAATAACTGCGATAGGCAAAGATTTGAGTGTGCTGTCACCTTCATTAGTACTGCCATTGGTGACAGGCTCTCATATAGAAGAAGGTTCAAAAAATGCCACAGTTTGGTTTGACCAAGTGGATGATAGCTTACCTATAGATACTGCGGTTTGGAATTCTCTGATTCGATTTTTAGAAACTGAGGGTATTGGTGTTGAGATGTTTGACAAAGACAACCAGCGTTTAATCACAGACTGGGTGGTGATGGACGAAAGCGAAGACAGCAAATGGTATAGCTGGTCTAAATCAGAACGCACTGTCGGTCAACGTTTTGAATTTTCTTTAAATGAAAAACCTCATGGTAGAACCGCAGCTCTCAGTGTTGATTTGGTCGAATATAAGGAAAAATTGGATGCTCAAAGTGCTGAGATAATCCAAGCTAAGGATAAAAGACGTAACGAAGTCGACGTCCTAAACAGGGTAGTGAAGAACTATGAATTTGAAACACAAGTCGCTAACGTCAAACGTTTTCGTGAAATTCGTGAAGGTCTGGAGATGGAATTAGGCTTTGATGGTGACGGTGAACCTGCTTTTGTAGTCGATGCTGGTTACGATATTACTTGGCCCAGATTGTTACTAGTATTGAGAAAGTTAGGTTTTGATGTAAAAGATTATGATAAGTCTAACGGTTTGTTGTTTGTTAAATACAATGGTACTGAAGACGGTTGGTGGAGCAATATTTGGTCTAGTGACAAAAATGAGTT
>QIJM01000303.1 GCA_003232445.1 Paraglaciecola arctica | reverse complement strand
CGGTTTCGACTAAATCGCAATATAAATCATCAAAATAATCAGGGTGTTTTCGCAAAGTATCTGAAAGGGGGTTACCCGCGCTAACACTCGCACCTATCTCGCCTAACAATTTTCGCATGGTTCGATTTGCGTGACCCGAAGCAATCATTTCGATGGTTTGAATTAATGTAACACCGGCACTGAGCATTGTGGCGATTTGCCTAGATAATAACGCAATATCAACAGGTTTGATTTTCTCACCGCCACCCAACAAAGGTTTAGCGAGTTTCTTAACCTTTTTGGCAGAAATACCTTGCCTGCGTAGCTGATTTTTAGCTTCAACAATCGACATGGCGGAAATTTCGCCTTTAACAACTTGACCCCGACGGTTAGAGCCGTTGTAAACAAATATTGTAGGTGACGTCGCCATATTAATATCCTAGAAAGTAATCGAATGACAAATATGTAAAATTTATTAAGGGTGTTATAAAGACAAAAAAGCCCAGCATGGCTGGGCTTAAGCAATATTAACCTGCAATTAACATGAAGTAAGAGGGTTACAAACGTCAGCCCATACTACCTGACCAGAAGCTTGGACGGTAGGCGTCATAGTATATGTCGCTCCAGCCATACTACCAGTATCATCAGTTGCAGCAGCGATGGTTATTACACCTGCTAGTACCGTGACACCAATAACGCCGGCCGCAGCAACAACATTTGTAGGTATGCCATTTAATGCACTTGTACAAGTTGCCACTGCACCTTCAGTACTTGCACATATTTCAACAGCAACTTTTGCACCACCAGCGGTTTGTTTAAGCGCAGTAAATTTTGCTCTATCTGTATAAGATTGATAAGCTGGCAAAGCAATGGCTGCCAAAATACCGATAATAGCCACCACAATCATCAATTCGATTAAAGTGAAGCCGCCTTGTTTTTTAACATTGTTCATTTGAGTCATGTTCATGGTTATATCTCCAACACATATTGTGTAAATTTAAGTTTTAAAAATTTTGCCGGTTGCCGAATTAGGGCGTTGCTTTTGAATTCCTGTTCAGTATAGATCGAGTTAAGCATCTGACA
This sequence comes from Paraglaciecola arctica, assembly GCA_003232445.1. Classification (GTDB taxonomy): domain Bacteria; phylum Pseudomonadota; class Gammaproteobacteria; order Enterobacterales; family Alteromonadaceae; genus Paraglaciecola; species Paraglaciecola arctica_A. The sequence continues at coordinate 10,403 of QIJM01000303.1, read as the reverse complement.
AGTATGCAGATGCATACCTAAGTCTTAGCCATAAAACACTGCACTCAAAATACGCCTGCCATTGTTTTTCTAATCACTCTTTAAAAGCAAAGCTATCAAAGCTTCGAAGAACGGGTTTCAATGACTCTTAACGACAAGTCTATCGCTTGAACATGTTTAGTCAGCGCCCCTGAGGAAATAAAGTCTACTCCTAAAGCAGATAACGCCTTTAACCTGTCGATAGTAATATTACCCGACACTTCTAGTTTGCATTGTGCTTGGTTGACAACCACCGCCTGCTTAATCAGTTGCAAACTAAAATTGTCTAACATTACAATGTCGGCCTTTGCCTCAATTGCTTGATGCAATTCTTGAATATTTTCCACTTCGACTTCCACAGGTAAGTCTGCGTGATGTTCCCTTGCTTTAGTCACCGCTGCCTGTATCGAGCCACAGGCTAAAATATGGTTTTCTTTTATAAGGTAGGCATCAAATAAACCCATACGGTGATTTTTACCGCCGCCACAAGTCACCGCATATTTTTGCGCCAGGCGCATACCGGGCAATGTTTTACGGGTGTCTAATAATTGCGTATTGGTGCCCGCTAACTCTTTCACGCATTTCGCGACTACCGTTGCCGTGCCTGACAGTGTTTGTAAAAAGTTTAACGCTGTGCGTTCACCGGTTAAGATATGCCTAGCGTTACCCGACACTCTGACTATTGGCTGATTAGCTTTTAGCGAGTCACCATCTTTGACATACCAGTGCAACTGAATATCTTGGTTAAGCTGAGCAAAAGTTTCTGTGACCCACGCGGCCCCGGCTAACACACAATCTTCACGGGTAATGATATCGGCGGTAATGCTTTGAGTGGCGGGGATCAAATTAGCGGTAATGTCACCTTGATCAACATGTTGTCCGTTTAAATCTTCTGATAACGCTATTTCAACCGCTGATTTAATATCAATATCTTGCATAGTTTCTCTTATGAAATTAGGGTGCACATGTCGATTTAAAGATTTTTTAAAGTCAGCCATTCGCCTTTTTGGGTGAATTCTAATTGTTTTAATGCGCTCATTCCCAGCAATATTTCATTCGCTTTAAAACCAGGATTTAAGTTAGCTCTGACATTATTTAATTGAATATCACCAATAGACAATCGTTGAATATTAGTGTGTGCCACCTGAACACGTCCATTTGCGGTTTGCACCCAAGACACCCTACCCTTTTGCAAGTTAAGTTGCTCGGCCAAATGCATCGGCACTGATACATGAGTGGCACCTGTATCTAATAAAAACACCACCGGTTGACCATTAATTGCACCACCACTGACGTAGTGTCCGGCCCGGTTTTGTTTAAGTCGCACCTCTTGCACGCCTTGACTAGATGAGGAAATAGGCTCGGCATTAGGATTAAACTGCTTGGCAAGCTGATCATCGAACAACAGCGTTAACAAACCCAAACCAATGATCCAAGCAACAATCAACATGCCTTTTCCCATTTTATTCTGCTGCTTATTTTGCTGCATTAACTGGTTCATTCCTCACAAATTTGTCACCTTTCACTATCCACTTTGTTATGATAACAAGAATAGGCCAATTTAAATCGCTAATACCTTGATTAAGCACGCCATTTTAACACAAGCTGAATATTGCCCCACAACCCACTGCGACGATCGTCCAGAGCACACCAATATTTCACTTTTGGTAGTACACAATATTTCGTTGCCACCGAATAAATTTGGTGGCGATTATATCAAGCACTTTTTCACTGGCTGTTTAGATCCTCAGTTACACCCCTACTTTGCCCGCATTTATCACATGCGCGTGTCTGCTCATTGCTTAATTAAACGTGATGGGCAGATCTTGCAATTTGTGCCTTTTGATAAAAGAGCCTGGCATGCGGGCGTATCCGGTTTTCAGGGTGTAGATAAGTGTAATGACTACTCTATTGGAGTTGAGCTTGAAGGTGCTGATCACATTCCCTACACCCAGGCTCAGTATCAAAATCTAAGTGCATTAACTAAAGAATTGATGCAGGATTATCCTGCGATAACCCTCGGGCGCATTGTTGGCCACAATGATATTGCACCCGGCAGAAAAACCGACCCAGGCATCACTTTTGATTGGTCGCAATATCGGCAGATGATATAATTTTCCTGCCGAAACTAAAACATTAACAAGAGATAAAATCATGACATTAATCAGCTTGTTGCTGGTATTGCTAGTTGAACGCGTCACCACTAAGTCCCAGTATTGGCAAGCAGAGTTTTATGCAGACAAATACTTACAAAGTATCGAGTCTCGGGGCTGGTTTAACTCATCGTCCAAATCTTGGATTTTGGCGCTGGTTATTTTTGTGCCTGTGATGATTGTCTACTTAGTGGTACAAAAATTTGCCGGTGGATTATTAGAGTTAGTTATTAGTACTGCCATATTGATGGTTTGTGTGGGTTGTCCGGCTATCCGCGCTACTTACAAATGTTTTTTACAAGCCGCAAACAGAGGTGATTTGCAAGCCTGTAGCATGTATGAGGATCAAATAAGTGGCGATAACAAAGGCGAAATTTCCTTTGGGTTAAGTCTTGTTTGGCAAAACTACCGCCACTACACGGCTGTTATTTTATGGTTCGCTGTTTGTGGTGCTGCTGGGGCAATTTTATATGTCTTGGTCAGAGAAATGGGCTCAAAGTTATCGAATGATAACGAGCAAGTCGCCAATCAAGTAAAACGTTTACTCAACATTGTTGACTGGATACCCGTGCGCATAACGGCCTTAGGCTTTTTATTAGTTGGGCATTTTTCTCGTGCTTTCCCAACTTGGTTAGGCTACCTACCCGATCCTGCAATATCGGCTAAAACACTTTTATTGGATGTATCTAAAAAAGCCGAAGAAATCGAACCAGATGAAAATAATTGCACCGAAGAGCCCTGCACTTTAGTACGGTTGGCTAAAAGAAATGTGATGTTTTTGTTGGTGATTATTGCCATTTTAACCTTGTCAGGTTGGATAAACTAAAAGGTATGACCAGACAGAATTCTTATTAAGCATTTGTTTTTTATGCATTTATATTATAATACTTTCCATTTTACTGGTCTTTTGTAAAAATTAATGTTTACCCCAAGACAAATGCCTACTAAGCTAATGCAGCTTAATGGTCTTACCAATTTACCAAACAACAAATTTATTGCTGTTACATAATATGGAATTATTGAATGCGCCGAGTGCAATCCAGAAAATTATCTGACGATATTATGGAGCAATTAGAATCCATGATATTAGACGGTAGATTGTTGGCCGGACAAAAACTTTTATCAGAACGCACACTCGCAGAACAATTTGCAGTATCTCGTCCATCAGTAAGAGAAGCGATTCAAAAACTCGAAGCCAAAAACTTGGTGGAACGCAAACAAGGCGGAGGCACGTTTGTTAAGCCCCGTCTAAACGAATTAATTACCGATCCTCTTTTACTACTCTTATCTGACAAACCAGAAATGCAATTCGACTTACTAGAATTTCGTCATGCGCTAGAGGGCATGGCTGCTTATTATGCAGCTCTTCGAGGGCAACCAGAAGATTATCAAGCGCTAGAAAGGGCATTAGACTCGCTACCAGCTGGTTCAAACTCAACCGATAAAAGTCAAGAAGCCATCGCCTTAGTTAATTTTTATCTGACTATGGCCAACGCTGCCCACAACATGGTTTTACAGCACGTGATGCGCAGTCTACAGTCTATGCTGCAAGACAATATCCAGCGCAACTTAGAGGTATTGGCCAAACATGCTGATGCCGCCCCAAATATAAACCGCCAAAGGCGTAATATAGTCAAAGCTATTTTAGCCGGTGATCCTGAACAGGCGCGCAAGGCTAGTAATGAACACTTAGCCTATATTGAAGACACTTTATTGAACATTAATCGACAAGACATGCGTATGCAGCGTGCATTGCGTAGGATTGAGGTAAATTAACTATTTCATTGGATGTGTTATGCCATGTCCAAGCATGAAATGAATAACAACTTATTGAAATATCAAACCAAGTCGGTGTTTTACACTCACTTTAATGGAATAACGATAAGTCCCTACATTAACAAACTATAAAAAAGGAAAGCACCATGGCTGATATGATGCATCCGGATGTGGATCCACAAGAAACACAAGAGTGGTTAGACTCTCTAGAGACAGTTTTTGAAGAAGAAGGCGCAGAACGCGCACATTTTCTCTTAGAGGTTCTAATTGACAAAGCTCGCCGCAGTGGAGCGCATTTACCTTATGACGCTACAACTGCGTATATCAATACCATTCCGGTAGCTCAAGAGCCGACTATGCCCGGTGACCAAACGATTGAAACGCGCATTCGTGCAGCAATCCGTTGGAATGCCTTGATGATCGTTTTACGCGCATCTAAGAAAGACTTAGAGCTGGGCGGTCATATCGGTAGCTTTGCTTCATCTGCAATGTTGTACGATGTAGGTTTTAATCACTTTTTTAAAGCACCTAATGATAAAAATAGCGGTGACTTTATTTTTTATCAAGGTCATATTTCTCCGGGTATCTATGCCCGTTCTTTCCTTGAAGGCAATTTATCAGAAACACAATTAAATAACTTCCGTCAGGAGTGTGATGGGCAAGGCATACCTTCTTACCCTCACCCTCATTTGATGAATGACTATTGGCAGTTCCCTACCGTGTCTATGGGCTTAGGGCCATTGCAAGCTATCTACACTGCGCGTTTTTTAAAGTACTTAACTAACCGTGACATTAAAGATTGTTCAGAGCAAAGAGTATATTGCTACTTGGGTGACGGTGAGTGTGATGAGCCAGAATCATTGGGTGCGATTGGTTTGGCTTCACGTGAAGGTTTAGACAACTTAACCTTCGTGATCAACTGTAACTTGCAACGTTTGGATGGGCCGGTTCGTGGTAACGGCAAAATCATCCAAGAGCTTGAAGGCACTTTCCGTGGCGCAGGCTGGGAAGTGGTAAAAGTTATTTGGGGTAGTTACTGGGATGCACTGCTTGCCCGTGACAAATCAGGTAAACTTTTGCAACTTATGAGTGAAACAGTTGACGGTGAATACCAAAACTGTAAAGCCAAAGGTGGCAAGTACACTCGTGAAAACTACTTCAACAAATATCCCGAAACAGCGGCATTAGTGGCAAATATGTCTGACGAAGACATTTTCCGTCTAAACCGTGGTGGACATGATCCCGTTAAAGTATTTGCAGCTTACCAAAAAGCCATTGACACCAAAGGCCGTCCAACGGTTATTTTAGCCAAAACCGTTAAAGGTTTTGGTTTAGGCGCATCAGGTGAAGCCTTAAACATTGCGCATAACGTGAAAAAAATGGACGTGGATTCGCTGAAAAAATTCCGCGATCGTTTCAACATTCCTGTAGCAGACGAAAAGATTGCAGATTTACCTTATTTTAAATTTGCTGAAAACAGTGAAGAATATAAGTATATGAAAGCACGTCGCGAAGCCTTAGGTGGTTCATTGCCACAGCGTCGTAAGCAAGCAGAAGAACAGCTTGAAATGCCTGAATTAAAAGCCTTTGATGCTATTTTAAAAGGTTCAGGCGAACGTGAAATATCTTCTACTATGACGTTTGTACGTATCCTGAATGTCTTATTGAAAGATAAGAAAATCGGTAAACGTGTGGTACCTATTATTCCTGATGAAGCCCGTACTTTTGGTATGGAAGGTTTATTCCGTCAAGTCGGAATTTACGCCAACGAAGGTCAAAAATACATACCTCAAGATGCTGATCAAGTGGCTTATTATCGTGAAGATAAAAAAGGTCAGGTATTACAAGAAGGTATTAACGAACTAGGTGCTATGGCTTCTTGGGTCGCGGCTGGTACGTCTTATTCAACTTGTAATGCTACGACTATTCCTTTCTATATTTACTATTCCATGTTTGGTTTCCAACGTGTAGGCGATTTAGCTTGGGCAGCGGGCGACAGCCAAGCCCGTGGGTTCTTGTTAGGTGCGACTGCAGGTCGTACAACCCTAAACGGTGAAGGTCTACAACACCAAGATGGGCATTCACATGTGCAAGCTAACTTGATCCCTAACTGCGTAACCTATGACCCAACTTACGGTTATGAAGTAGCGATAATCGTGCAAGACGGTCTACGTCGTATGTACACTGAAAACGAAAATGTTTTTTATTACCTAACCTTGATGAATGAAAACTATCAACATCCTGCAATGCCGGAAAGTGACGATGTAGCAAAACAAATCATCAAAGGTATATACAAGTTAGAGCGGGTTGAAGCTAAAGGTAAGGCAAAAGCCAAGTCTAATGTTCAATTGATGGGCTCGGGTACTATCTTAAACGAAGTGCGTAAAGCCGCGCAGATTTTAAGTGAAGACTACAAAATATCTTCTGATGTGTATTCCGTGACCTCTTTCAACGAATTAGCCCGTGAAGGTCAGGCCATTGCACGTTGGAATATGCTTAACCCTGAAGCCAATGCACAAACAGCTTACATCGGTGAAATAATCACTAAAGATGCAGGCCCTGCTATTGCAGCGACTGACTATGTGAAAGGTTATTCTGACCAAGTGCGCGCATTTATCGATACGGATTATCGTTGCCTAGGTACCGACGGTTTTGGTCGCAGTGATAGCCGCGCCAACTTACGTACTCACTTTGAAGTTAACGCAGCATACGTAGTCGTTGCGTCTTTGTATGAACTAGCCAAACGCGGTGAAGTTAACAAGAAAGTGGTAACCGCAGCCATTAAACGCTTCGACATCAACATCGACAAACTTAACCCACTTTACGCTTAATAGTGGCTAGATAAGGAATTTTACATATGTCTGATATTCAAAAAATTCTAGTCCCCGATGTAGGCGGCGAAGAAGTTGAAATAATTGAAATTTGTTTCGCCGTTGGCGACACACTTGAAGCCGATGAAGGTATTGTTACCGTTGAAACTGATAAAGCATCAATGGACATCCCTGCTCCATTTGCTGGTGAATTAGCCAGTTTGTCGGTCAAAGTGGGTGACAAAATCAAAGAAGGGGATGTTATAGGTGAAATTAAAGCAGCAAGTACAAGTGAAGCTAGCGCTCCTGCTGAAGAAGCCCCATCTGCACCTGTAGCAGAAACTCCCGCACCGGAAGTTGCAGAGCCTGCTCCAACAGCGGCACCTACAGCAACCACTGCAAATGAAGTTGTTGAAGTGCTTGTGCCTGATATCGGCAACGATGGCGAAGTAGATGTTATCGATGTATGGTGATGTCATTGAACAAGAAGACGGTTTAATTACATTAGAAACAGATAAAGCCACTATGGATGTACCATCCACGCATGCTGGAACAGTCAAAGAAGTGTATATCTCCACTGGCGATAAAGTGAAGCAAGGCACACTTGTGATTAAACTTGAGACTGTCGGTGGCGTCTCTGCTGATGTGGTTGCTGAAACTGCACCAGCAGTTACCGAAGCTCCTGCACCAGCTCCTGCACCAGCTCCTGCACCAGCTCCAACAACGGCAAAATCCGCACCAATTCCTGCTACGCCTACTCCAACAACTGACAAAAAAGCCCACGCTTCACCATCAGTGCGCAGAGTAGCCAGAGAGTTTGGTGTCGAATTAAACCTAGTAGCAGGTACAGGCTCTAAAAACCGTGTTCTTAAAGAAGACGTGCAAGCCTATGTGAAAGCTGAATTAGCTAAACCTAGCTCAGCCAGCGGTAGCGCCGTTGTCGGTGGCAATGTTTTACAAATTGCGACTATTAAACCTGTTGATCACGCCAAATTTGGTGAGATTGAAGTATTACCTTTAACCCGTATACAGAAAATATCTGGCCCCTTCTTACACCGCAACTGGGCAACTATCCCTCATGTCACTCAGTTTGACGAAGCGGATATCACTGATGTTGAGACTTTCCGTAAAGAGCAAAACGCTTATCACGCTAAGATTAAGTCTGGGCTAAAAATCACACCTCTAGTATTCGTGATGAAAGCAGTCGCCAAAGCATTGGAAAAATACCCAGCCTTTAACTCTTCTTTATCTGATGACGGCGAAAGTTTAATTATTAAGAAGTTTATTAATATCGGTATCGCAGTAGAAACACCGGGCGGTTTAGTGGTTCCCGTTATTAAAGATGTCAATAAAAAAGGCATAGAACAACTTTCACAGGAGCTGATAGAGACCTCAGTGAAAGCCCGTGAAGGCAAGTTAAAAGCAACCGATATGCAAGGTGGTACATTCACCATATCGAGTTTAGGGGGAATTGGTGGTACGGCGTTTACACCTATTGTTAATGCCCCTGAAGTTGCTATATTGGGCGTGTCTAAATCAGCAATGAAACCTAAGTGGAATGGTAACGAGTTTGAACCACGCCTGATGGTGCCGTTAAGTCTGTCTTACGACCATCGGGTCATCGACGGTGCAGTAGGTGCGCGTTTCTCGACTGAAATTACTGCAAACTTAACTGATTTACGTAGAATAATACTTTAGTGAGCAATGGGACAGTTTACTGTTACCCATTTTTTAAAGCCAAAAGGCAGAATTTACTCACGCCATGTTACCTGCCCTGCTAGCAAAACATGTCGTTCAAAAAAGAAAACTTGAGGATCATATGAGCGAAATTAAGACTCAATTAGTTGTATTAGGTGCAGGCCCAGGAGGCTACGCAGCCGCTTTTCGGGCTGCTGATTTAGGTGTAGAAACAGTGATCGTGGATGCTCGTGAAACTTTGGGTGGCGTATGTTTGAATGTGGGTTGTATACCCTCAAAAGCACTACTTCATGTAGCCAAAGTCATTGACGATGCCAGAGACATGGCCAGTCATGGGATATCTTTTGCTGAGCCCAAAATAGATTTAGACAAAGTACGTGGCTGGAAAGACAGCGTTGTTAGCCAGTTAACCAAAGGTTTATCTGGTATGGCTAAAATGCGTAAAGTAAAACACGTACAAGGTTATGCTAAATTCACCAGTAGTAATACCCTTGAAGTTGAAGGCAAAGACGGCAAAACCACTATTACCTTTGATAATGCTATTATTGCAGCTGGCTCTGAGCCAATTAGCTTGCCGTTTATTCCACAAGATGATCCTCGTGTAATCGATTCAACTGGCGCACTGGAACTGGCTGATATTCCTGAAAAGATGCTAGTTCTGGGTGGCGGTATTATTGGCCTAGAAATGGGCACAGTTTACCGTGCACTGGGTTCAAAAATTGACGTAGTTGAGTTCCTTGATCAGTTAGTGCCCGCAGCTGATAAAGACGTGGTCAAAGTTTATCAAAAATACGTTAAAGATAAATTTAACGTTATGTTAGAAACCAAAGTCACAGGCGTTGAAGCGAAAAAAGACGGATTGTATGTTTCCTTTGAAGGCAAACAAGCACCCGCAGAACCAATTAAATACGATAAAGTATTGGTTGCAGTTGGCCGTCGTCCAAATGGCAGCATGGTAGACGCAGAAAAAGCCGGTGTAACAGTAGACGAGCGGGGTTTTATCAATGTTGATAAACAACTTCGTACCAACGTGTCTAACATTTTTGCTTTAGGTGACGTAGTCGGTCAGCCTATGCTTGCGCACAAAGCAGCCCATGAAGGCCATGTAGCTGCGGAAGTTATTTCAGGCTTAAAACACTACTTCGACCCTAAATGTATTCCTTCTGTTGCTTATACCGATCCAGAAATGGCATGGGTAGGCTTAACTGAAAAAGAAGCCAAAGAACAAGGCATTAAATACGAAGCCGCTACTTTCCCCTGGGCTGCATCAGGTCGAGCTATCGCATCAGCACGTACTGAAGGCTTGACCAAATTAATCTTCGACAAAGACTCGCACCGTATTATTGGTGGCGCCATTGTCGGTATTAACGCCGGTGAAATGTTAGGTGAAATTGGCCTGGCGATTGAGATGGGCGCAGATGCAGAAGACATCGCATTAACCATTCATGCTCACCCGACCCTAAATGAGTCAATCGGCCTAGCGGCAGAAATGTACGAAGGTAGCATTACAGATTTGCCTAATCCTAAGGCAAAGAAAAAGTAAGATAAATTATTCCTTATTGATTAAAGGGCCAGTTGGCCCTTTTTTATTATCCATTTTTAACCTCTATCTTAAAGCCTTGGTATGCTAGGGTTAAGTATCGTTCTCAACGATCAAATCTAAAGGTTTGGGGTAGACTTTGAAGCAAATTGAAATCTTTGAAATTACCAGCCCATGTATTGGTGTTTGCCAATCTGGGTCAAAAGGTTTCTGTGTTGGTTGTTTTCGTTCCAGAGAAGAAAGGTTGCATTGGATCGATTTAGATCAAGATGTACAAAGTAAAATTATAAAAGCCTGTGCCGTACGTAAAAAAAGAACAAGAGCAAAAGCAGCTAATAAAAACAAAAAAAGTCCAACTGATACATCACCACAACTTGGTTTTGCAGACGACTCATTCACCCAGAATAA
>QIJM01000307.1 GCA_003232445.1 Paraglaciecola arctica | reverse complement strand
AATCCATCCCCCAAGCTATATTTATAGTCCAAAAGTAGACAGATAAATTGCAATTTTTGTTATGACGCCTATTAATTTGGCTCATGGCGTCCTAGTAATATTACAAAAAATATTGTAAGTTTATGAATAGTAGTTACTTTTTGTTTAATAGGTAATGCAATAATATGAGCACAGAACAATTACTTTCTCCATCAGAAACCCTGCTTTCAACCACTGATTTAAATAGCCATATAAAATATGCCAATGCTGCTTTTTGTAGTATTGCTGGCTATTCTCTAGAGGAGTTAGTGGGTAATCCACACAATAAAGTTCGACATCCCGACATGCCCAAAGCAGCCTTTAAAGATCTTTGGTCGACTGTCCAGCAGGGTAATTCTTGGATGGGACCGGTAAAAAATCGTTGTAAAAATGGCGATTATTACTGGGTAAATGCTTTTGTTACGCCAATCAAAGACGAAGCTGGCAAAGTTTTTGAGTATCAATCAGTACGCACTGTACTGGACAGCAAAGTTAAAGAAAGGGCAAACGAGATCTACCCACAACTTTGCCAAGGTAATAAAACCGCAGCCACTAAAAACAAGATCGATAAAACACTTTGGGTTCAAGCTATTTTATTTTCCTGTGTGATCTTGTCAGCGCTTAACCTCTTTATTGGCGAGAGTCACCTTTTGTTATCAGTGCCATTAACGGGGTTATCTTTGTGCGGTTGTGCATTATTTTACTTATGGCGCGCTCAATATCTAACAGTACTTCAGGAAGCAACCCACGTTTTCGATAACCCTTTAATGAGTTATTTATATTCGGGTAATAATGACAAAGTCGGAAATATTTTGTTAGCGCTTAGAATGCGCAGCGCTGAAACCAAAGCGGTTGTAGGCCGTGTTATGGATGACTCATTGACCATTAACGATATTGCGTCTCAATCGGCACAACGAGGTAATAACGTAGCTTCAATTTTGGCAAGTCAAAAAGGTGAAACCGATCAAGTTGCTGCCGCTATGAACCAAATGTCTACCACAGTGCAGGAAATAGTTCGGGTGGTTTCCAAAGCAGCGGATACCTCCCAATATGGATTAGATATTACTAACGAAGGACATAAAGTTGTATCACAGACAACAGAGTCTATAACTGAACTATCTGAGCAATTGGTTGAAGTAGATACGGCAATTAGTCGTCTAATCGAAGGCACTCGTACAATAGAAACGGTATTAAGTGAAATCAGTAGTATTGCTGACCAAACTAATTTATTAGCATTAAATGCTGCAATTGAAGCAGCAAGAGCCGGAGAGCAAGGTAGAGGATTTGCAGTGGTAGCTGATGAAGTGCGGGCTTTGGCTTTACGCTCTCGGCAATCAACAGATGAAATTGGAAAGTTAATTCTTCAATTACGATCAGAGTCTGACTTCGTGACAGGCTCTATGGTGAAAGGAAGAGAATTATCGACTAATTGTGTTTCGATGGTAGATGAAACTAAGCAGGCTTTAGCAAAAATTATCAAAGAGGTATCATCATTGGCAGATATTAATATTCAAATATCTACATCGGTTGAAAAACAGTCGGTTGTGACAGAACACATTAATCAAAATATTATTTCTATTGCAGATATGTCTGCTGAAAGTGAAGATCACGGTAACGAAGCCGTACATTTAAGCGAAATGCTTTTAACGCGTTTACGTGACCAACAAAACCTTAAGAAATTGAACTAAATGCCTGTTCCAAGATCCGATCTTTCGACCCAAAGAGACCCATCTAAAAAGGAACAGGCATGAATAAATTAGTTGACCTGTTTTGAGTTCAGGCAACGCAGAGTAGGTGCCTTTAAACCTCGCCCGAAGGGAGAGCTTTACTTACTTGGCAAACCTGAATAACATTCTTGGCTAAATCGAGAGAGATGTATGGACTCCTTTTGTTTTGGTCGACACCACTTTAGTTTAGCTAGGGTGGTGGAGTCCATACATCGATCTGGGGTTAATTACTCTACCTGTTCAGTCACTGTCAGGATTGGGCTCGCTATATCACTGGCGTCTAACTCAAATACCAGCACGGTGCTGCTTAGCACAATAATATAAATATTATCATTTGAACCAGGGAAGAGGGTGACCGCTGTAGCCAATTCTATATCGGTGTTGGCGCCTAGATTCAGGCCGCCGCTTCCGCCCCAATCTTGGTCGGCAATTTTGAAGTGGTAGTCGCCTGCATCAATATTAAATTGCCCTCTGTAGATACCGTTGCCCTGATACGTTAACGGCGAATTAATACCCCAATCGTTCATATCACCCCGTAGTAAAGGCACATGGTTGCCATAGGGTGGGGGAATGGCATTAGGATCATCCGGAATTATCGTTAAGGTGGGGTTAGCGCTGTTGGCTGCATCTAATACAAATTTATAGTTGCCATCAGCAATTAAGCCCAAGCTTAAATTGTTGGCTCCGTTGGTCAGGACTGCGGGGGAACCCAATGGCATGGTGAATTCTCCACCTATGTTGACCGCAGCAAAATCTTGGTCGGCAATTTTGAACTGATAATCACCCTGTAACAGAGCGGCATCGACTTCGTAGCTGTCGTTGCCTTGGTAGCTAAAGGGTAATGACGTATCCCACGCATTAAAGTCGCCACGCAAATAGATACTTTGCTCACCATATGGGGGCAAGGCCGATAAACCGTAGCCTTGCGAGCCATTTTGTGGTTTAACAAATACAGCCGTAGTTAACGCCGGTACGGTAAACGTGCCGCTGCTAAAGGTAGCTGTTTGTACTGTCGGATCGGCTGATTGTTGCTGACTTTGATGCAGTATAAAAGCATTGGCGTTATTCACGTTGACAGATTGCGCTAAGGCACTGCCATTGATAAGCACCACTATCGCATCATTTTTGCTGTCTAAATCCGCTAAGCCAATACCATCATCAAGACTCATCACGATCAGGCCTTGAACTTGCTGACTGCCGGTATTGTGGAATTTAATGCGTTGGGCAATATCCTCTGCGCTATTTAAGCGGAATAACTTACTGTCGCTGCGAATGTGCAAAAACTCTTTAAACAGTGCTGCTGAAAGCTGAACATCAGTGGCCGTAAAGTTGGTATTTTGGTTAGCACTAATAACCCCCATGCTGGCCCAATTGTTCTGGTTATCTTGGGCCAGAGGCAAACCGATATTCCAGTTGCTGCTGGCTTGTGTGAAATCAATACGATTAAACCAGTCACCTGCATCAAAGGTATTCCTGTCCATGGATTTGGAGCGAATTAAATCTGAACCCATATGTAAAAATGGAATGCCTTGGCTTAAAAGGGGAATAGATAAGGCCACATTCTGGATACGTACCCGGTCTTGTACTCCAAAATCGGCAGGTAAAGCGTATTGCAGCTTGTCCCATAAGGTTTCGTTATCATGCTTGGATATGTAGTTAATGGTTTCGGCAGGATCATCGTTGTAACCTGCTGGCTGACCATTCCATTGGTAATCGTAGGCTGATATATAAGCATCGCTGGCTGCAACAAACTGATAGCTGCCAACATTACCCACCAAGCCAATACGGATCACGTCTTGCTCGCTGATGCTGCCGCCGGTAAACATGGCACCGTCACGCACAGCATCACGCTGGCGATCAGAAAAGGTGCCGATTTCGCTGCCAGCCATATTTAATTGTGAGGCTTGCTCAAAACGACGGTTATCCGCGACTTCGCCAAAGTTCCAGCCTTCACCATAAAAATAGGTATCGGGATCCACGGCGCGAACAGCTTCCCTTGCATCCATAATGGCCTGTTTGGGAATGTGCCCCATTAAGTCAAAACGAAAGCCGTCAAAGCCGAAATGCTGAGCAAAACTAACCAATGAATCATTCATTAATTTGGCCATCATTTTGTATTCGGTGGCGGTATTTTCACAACAGGTGGAGTTTGCAATTTGGCCACTGATTTCGTTTAAGCGGTGATAGTACCCAGGTACGACCTTATCTAGCACCGAGTTGTCGAATAGGCCTGATGATGCGGTGTGGTTATACACCACATCTAAAATTACGCGCAGTCCAATTTGGTGTAAGGATTGGTTCATGGCGCGCATTTCCAGAATACGGCTGACGCCATTTGAATCCGTTGCATAACTGCCCTCAGGAGCGGCGAAATGCTGGGGATCATAACCCCAGTTAAACCCGTCCATGGAGCGCATGGAATCAATCAGCGCTTGTGCATCTGTGGTGGATGGATCGTAACTTTCTAGCACCTGCAGTAATGTTGACTGGTTATCTTCAACTCCACATATCGGGGCTGTGTTATTCAGTTGGCAAAGCTTGGCAACGGTATCAGTTATATCCACTCGCTGGCTGTAATCTTCTTGGATTGAGGCAATATCATTGGCCGGTAACAAGTGAAAGTGGGTTAAACCAGCCTCCTGCAAACTCTGTAAATGCTGCATAGGCACAGAGTTGAGTTCGGTAAACGCCATGTATTTTCCACGATGAGCCGCACTGGTGCTTTGGTCGAGAATGCTAAAGTCACGGATATGCCCTTCATAAATCACCGCATCTTCTGGATCGATGACGGTGGGCACGCTGTGTCCGTCCCAGTTAGTGGGTTTCAAGTCTGCATCGTGCAGATTGACAAACTGGCTGTAGCGGCCGTTGGTTGCTAGGCTGACGGAATAAGGATCCGTCGTGACTAATTGTTCAATTTTCTCAGTGAGTGGATGATACACAGTGACATCGTAGCGATAAAACTTACGGTCTAAATCCGTTTTGGCTCCACTATAAGACCAAACTCCGCTTGCGGTATCTAAGCTCATCACATGGTTAGCTAGGGGGTGTTTATTGCTGTCAAACACAGTGATATTTACCACTTTGGCAGTAGGTGCCCAAAGCGCAGCGGTGATAGTGTCATGGGTGTAAGTTACCCCTAGCTGGGCTTCATCGGCATCGTTGGCAGCGCTGGTATATAGGCTATCTAACAGCCTAGGAAGCTGCACTCTAGTCGCTTCTATCAGTTCGCCTTGGGCGTCGAGTGCTACAGCAAGTAATTGCTGTTTAGCCCATTGTTTAGCCTGCGCTGCGCTGAGGTCCATGGTAAACGCGCTGAAACCGTTAAGGTGCGGATCGCGTGCATATAATGCCGAGTCAACAAGAGCCATGGTTAACGGTGTGAAACTGGCATCGGCTAATGCTTGATCATTGACGTTTGACAAACTGGCATCGGCAGAAGCGTATAAACGATATTCAGTGGCGTTGCTAGAGGTAAGCCAGACTAAAGTATTGGTGTTGATCCAGTGTGCTTTGGCGCCATCAACAGTAAAAGGGCGCGAGGCAAGGGGGTCATACCATAGCTCTGGGTAGCCATGAAAAGTAAAGGCTTGCTGGCCATTGGCTGGTTCAAAACGACTGTTATTATTGCCCAGGGCTTTGTTATCGCCGCTGTGTATAATGAAGTTGTAACAGGATGCCTCAGGGCTAATGGTTAAAATATAATAGGCGCCATACACAGGGTGCTCGCCGTCAGCAGGGAAGGGGTCGCCCCAGTTGTTAAAATGTACACTGTCACGGGTAGGCGCTGCATATTCGCCACAGCCTTCACCATTCCATAAATGCAAGCCCCAGCCTTGGTAGTTAGCATCATCTCGTTGATAAAATATGGCGATTTGATTTTCTGCTAGTGACAAGCCAGTGCCAGGTGCTTCATCAAGTGCGATATCGGCCTGTAAACGCATTTGCATGGATAAAGCTGTTCGGGTCAAGCTCAACTTGACGGCGAACTGGTGTGAAGCACCCGCAGCAAGTTCGCTGGTGGTTAGAGTAATAAAAGGCACATCGCTCTCAACACCTTGGCTGTTCATGATTTGATGACTACTGGCATCAAATAACACCCGCATGGGCACGTTTATAGCAGTACCTGTGTTGGTAAGGGTGACAATGGCACTGTATTGACGATTGACCCGGTCAAAAACTGGCCGCGAGGAGTAGCTAAACTCGACGTTGTCAGCATCTTGCCAGGTCGCATTGGCGATAGGTGCTATCAGTAACATCAGCAGTAAATTTATGTGGGTAAATAATTTCATATCAGTTGATCCCGTTGGTTTGTTTGCGCCGCGAAAACAGGGTCGCTGCACCAAGCATTAATAGCGCTGTCATTGGAGGGGCTGACACGTCTGTAGGTATTGCCGTAAGTGCCACATTGTCAATTAACAAAGTCGATGAAAACGAATCAAGGTTGAATCCGCCTTCTAAAGTGAAATCCAAAAACCAGCCTGATTGATTGTTAAGGCTGCTATCAAGCATCATCGAGAAGGAGCCTGATCCGTAAGTACTAGTAGGATCAATTAAAAAACCGAGATTGCCATCAGCACCGGTCATATTGCCGAGGTCATCGATAAAATTAACAAAAAATATATCGCCGCTGTTAGTGCCATCGTCAAAACCTGCAAAGTCCCAATCAAAACTGAGCCACAACTGCGTATTGGCTGGAGCATTTAAATCAAGTTCGCTGGACAGGGTGTTAGCAAAAAAAGCACTGGCTCCGTTAAGAAAATCAATGTTGATCTCGGCCTGACAGTCGCCGGCATTATTCAATATATTAAAATCGCCGTCGGGAGCGGTATTCATCACCCCATCAGTATAGGTATGCCAACCGTTAAAATTACAATTTTGGAACGCACCGTTTGTAAGCAGTGTGGCATGAGCGCCAGAGGCGAGCAGTAAGCACAATAGTGTCAATGTTTTTAGTATGGTTTTCAACGTTATAGCCTTTATTGTTAGATGAGAAGTACACTTGAGCAACACATTAATGACAAGGTGTTTACATTAAACATTAATAGAAAAATATTTATTCGGCTATTGTATTTATCTTAAAAAGGCATGAATACGTATGTAGCTAAAACATGAAAACAGCTGAAAAGTTGTGAGTGTTTAATAGATAGGGAGTATTTTGGGGGAGTGAAAAACTTAGCCTAAATTTACTCTCTGAGTGGCTAATTGTTAGGATGGATTGGTATAATAGTGCTCTTCCGCCCGATTTTGGCACATTTACGTATTTAATTAATTTTTTATAGGTAATACATTTCTAGAAAATGTTTGTTTGAGCACCACGGTAGACTCAATCGTGGCAATGTAATCTATTCTGCCTAAAGACTTTTTAACAAAGCTTTCATAGTCTTCTAAATCTTCGGCAATAATCTTCAGTAAATAATCATAAGCGCCTGTTACCACAGAGCACTCTAACACCTGATCTAATCTTGCAACGGTTTGTTCAAATTGTGTTGCCAATTTATCTGAATTAGCGCTTAAACGCACAAAGGCATAGACCAGTACGTTTAAGTTAAATGCTTGCCGGTTGAGTGTTGCTTGATAACCTTCTATCACGCCCGCTTGTTCCAATTTTTTTACTCGTCTCAAACACGGTGTATCAGACAAATTAACTTCTTGAGCCAGATCTGACATTGATATACGACCATCGCGTTGCAATCTTTCAACAATTATTTTGTCTTTTTTATCTAAAATCACTACAGATTCGCATTAAATTAGTTAAATACTGCAATATTTTAACATGTATAATTGAATTTCACTATTTTCTCGAATTTTATTACTGTGTTTTAGCGAATTACTGCTTTATCATTCTGCTAGCATAACTTTATAAAACCTATTAAATTTATTTCCAATTCAGGATGAGAAGTGACCGTAAACTCCCAAGCATTTGATCAATGGATAAGAACCCGCTTTTGTGATTTAAACACAGAGCTAGAGCACTTTTATTGGCAACAGAATGACAAAGTAAATGTTGATAATATTGGCGGCGAACTCAAGCAACAACTTGAAAGCGAGGGGCGTTTTTTAATACTGCCATTACTTGATGAAGGTAATACTGACAACGGATTTGATAATGCTTTTGATTTATTGGGTAACGTGGGTCTTTATATGGCGGCTTGTCGTCGCCATGAAATTACCGAACCTTCAACAGAGCAGTCGTCTCCTTTGATAGAAGCGTCCGCTCTAGCGATGCATATCGGCGCGTCAATTGGTGTGACACCACGGTTTGCCACCGCCCATTTAACCACACACAATAAAGCGCTTAACGGCAGCTACAAGCGATTTACGCATCTAGATGCTGAAAAGGTATTCATCGATTACAATACCAAAGCTATTTTGGCCTATAAGCGCACCGCAGATGCATTAATTAAGATCCAGCCTTTAGGAATTTCCCATCCTATTACTGCCGATTTGTTACACGTCGCTAAACAAGGGTTGAAGGACGTTATCGAATCAAATAAATCATTATTTCAAAAACTAGATACCGATCGATTCTTTAACTGTGTGCGACCCTATTACAAGCCATACCGAGTAGGTAAAGAAGTCTATCGTGGGGCTAATGCTGGGGATTTTGCCGGTATTAATGTTATCGATTTACAGCTTGGTTTGTGTTTTGCTAATGAACCTTCGTATTCGCAAATGTTAGTCGATAAATTTTTATACATGATGCCAGAAGATCAATTAATCCTTCGTGATTGCATGCGTCGTACCAGCATAATGGATGACTTTTTAGACGCACATAATTGTCATCAGCAACAGTGGTATCAACAAAACTTACGTTTATTTTTAGAGGTATGTCAATTACATGGTAAAACGGCAATACTGCATCATAATCAATTGGTTGAACGATACATCACAAAACCATCAGCAGCTATTGCACAACAACATATGCAGAAAATTACCGCTAGTGGTCCTCCGTTGCATGAATTATTAGACACATTAGAAAAGTTACGAGATAGACGCGCAGCGCATCAACGTGATGATATCCGCACTCGTTATGCTGATATTGAAGCTCTAAAAAGTAGTCTTGCTGAGGAATAAATATGAGCCAGTATAAAAATGATTTTTTATTAGCTGAAAGTAATTACTTATTAAATCATTCGGTAGGACGACCACTTAAAACCATTGAAAAAGCCTTCAAAGATAGCTTTTTATCCCCATGGCAAAGCTCTGGAAAAGAGCCTTGGGAGAATTGGCTAGAGGTGATCAATAATTTCCAATTAGCCTTGAGTGCATTATTTAATGCACCGGCTGTTGAGTTTTGCCCGCAAGTTAATTTATCGAGTAGCCTAACAAAAATCCTGATGTCGCTTGCCTCGTTAAATAAACAAAATGTGGTTATTTTAATGAGCGAAATTGATTTTCCTAGCATGGGTTTTGTGTTGCAAAACGCCTTACCTAAAAGCGCTGAGATACGGTTCATAAATAAAAATTTAGACATCACTGATGCCAATGTTTGGCAGCAACATTTAAGCAAGGATATTGATTTAGTATTTGTGTCAAATGCGTACTCCAACACCGGCCAATTAGCACCCGTTCGCGAGGTAATATCACGGGCTAAAGAGCAAGGCATCATTTCAGTGTTAGATATTGCTCAATCTGCGGGTGTTATTCCATTAAATTTGCAAGATGTTAGGCCTAACTTCATGATTGGCTCAAGTGTAAAATGGTTATGCGGTGGACCAGGCGCTGCTTATTTATGGATAAACCCAGATAGTATCGAGCAATGCCAACCGAAAGATGTGGGTTGGTTTTCCCATGAAAATCCCTTTGAATTTGATATTCATCACTTTAATTATAATCAATCAGCCATGAAGTTTTGGGGTGGTACGCCATCGATTACACCCTTTGCTCTAGCCAGCCATTCTATTCACTACTTTGCCACGTTAGGTGCTAATAATGTCAGAACACATAACCAAGCGATGATCGATTTAATTGTAGATGAATTTGATACTGAAATAATGTCACCTCTGCATAAAGAAACACGCAGCGGTACAGTGATTTTAGATTTTAAAGATAAACAAACGGTTATTATGCACGCACTAGGTCATGCCAATATAAGTGTCGATGCACGCCATTTAGGTATGCGAGTTTCTGCGCATATTTATAATAATACCGATGATATACAACAATTTATTGATGTGGTTAAACAACACTACTTATCAGTTTATTGATTTGAACTTTGAGCATAACAAAGCTGTAAGCTTACGAAGAGAAAGATTGTGTCGTGAAAACCCACCATGCACAGGGCAGATGATCGTAGCAGAAATATTATCTTTCCCGCCGCTTTTTTCAGCCACCTAAAATCTCGCCTAAACGCCTATCAAAACAATACTAAATCCCCATTTGTTATATTGAATGCAAAACTAAGCTAAGTAATCGATTGAATCAAAACATGAACTCAGATATCGTTTGAGGACTAATAAAACAAATTTAAAACGGGTTAATCTACAGCCTCGTTAGATTTCCATACAATCATAAACAAAAAGGAGAATATAAAGTGACACATGCAGAATCTCAAAAAATAGAAACAAAAAATGGACACAAGCTATCTTCTACCTTTTACTTTCCAAATGGTGAAATGAAAGGTGCTGTTCTTATTGTGCCAGCAATGGGTGTCACACAAAAATATTATGCTTCTTTTGCTTCATGGCTAACCACGCAAGGTTACTTGGTTGCTACTTTTGACTACTCTGGTACTGGCTTATCTCAATCTGGGAACTTACGTGACAGCAGTGTAACTATATCTGACTGGGCTAATTTCGATTGCACAGCAATGGTAGAAGCTATTTCTCTCAAAGCGGGAGGGAAATCACTATATTGGATAGGGCACAGTCTTGGTGGTCAGATTCTTGGAATGGTTCCCAACCTTAACTCTATTACTAAAGTCATAAACATTGCTAGCGGCAGCGGATATTGGCTAGAGAATGTGCCTTCATTAAAATGGCGCGCATGGTGGCTTTGGTATATCGTTGCACCGTTAGCCACTAGAGTTTATGGGTACTTTCCCGGTAAACGTTTACGTAAGGTAGGCGACCTACCCAGTGGTGTAATGAATCAATGGCGTAAATGGTGCGTCAATCCCGAATACATGGTCGGTGCTGAAGGCACAGAAACAAGAGAGAAATATAAGGCTGTTGTTACTCCAATTTCTTCATTTTCGTTTACAGATGACGAATTAATGTCAAAAAAGAACATTGATTCCCTTAATAGTTTTTATGCTGCTTCACAAATGAAAACTAACCGTATAACACCTGAAGAATTAGGAACAAAGCATATTGGACATTTTGGTTTTTTTAAAGCCAAGTTTCAAGACAGTTTATGGGATAACTATTTATTACAAGAGTTACAATAATCTAATAAACAAGGATAGGTCGCGAGCTTTTTCCGCGACTTAATCCTGTTGTTGGACAAGCCCGATGTGGAAGGTTTCTGCTTATATAGTAG